>JAPYWV010000066.1 GCA_028276165.1 Acidilobaceae archaeon | reverse complement strand
AAGGTAACATATATCCTGAGTGCAATCCTGCTAACCTTCTCCTCATCCGTCAAGCCTCCCACACTTTAGACTTGGGCCCTCCCGGTGGTAGGTGTAGGCCACCAGTATTATAAGCTTTAGGTTGGTATAATTGCATGGTGTGGTGTGCTTGAACTTCGGGGTTTACGGGTTTGGGTCTATTGGGAGGCTTATAGCTAGGGTTGCTCTTGAGAGGGGTTTTAGCCTGGTTGGTGTTGTTGACATCGATCCTAGTATTGTTGGTAGGGATGCTGGCGAGGTTCTAGGTCTAGGTGAGAGGCTTGGGGTTAGGGTTTCAAGTGATGTTTCAAGCCTTAGGGGGAGTGATGTTGTGTTCCACGCTACTGGCTCCTACCTTGATAGGGTTTATAGGCAGATTCTAGGTGTTGTAGACCTAGGCTCTGACGTTATATCAACGTGTGAGACCCTCGCATACCCGTACTATAGGTACCCTGTGCTAGCTAGGCTTCTCGACGAGAGGGCTAGGATGCGTGGTGTAGCTATACTAGGCTCCGGTATAAACCCCGGGTTCCTCCTAGACACACTCCTAGTAACCCTGTCATCGTCAATCCCGGTTGTTAGGAGGATAAGGGCCGTTAGAAGCCTTGATGCTGCTAGGAGGAGGGAGCCTTTTAGGAGGAAGATCGGTGTCGGGGAGAGCCCGGAGGTTGTAGAGGCTAAGCTTAGGAGCGGCGAGCTAACAGGTCATGTTGGCTACGCTGAATCAGTACTACTAGTGGCCGACGCCTCAGGGCTTAACCTAACGAGGGTTGTCGAGGAACAGCACCCCGTTGTAGCGGAGGACGATGTTGAATCCCACGGTGTCATAGTTAGGAGGGGCTATAACAGGGGCATAGTGGGCTACGGCTCAGGCTACGTAGGGGGCAAGGAGGTTATAAGAGTGGAGTTGAGAGCGTACGTTGGAGCTCCAGAGTACGAGGAGGTAGTAATCGAAGGCTTGGATCAGAGCATAACATGGAGGAGTAGTGGAACCCCAGGTGACACGGGGACCGCGGCCGTGATAGTGAGCTTAGCGGAGAAGCTGAAAGGCTACGGGCCGGGGCTACTAACAATGGTGGACCTACTCCCCTTCAGGCCCTTCATAAAATATGACGTCGACAACCCTCTCAGAGCTCCTCCCTGAACCCCTACCCCTACTACCAAGCCTAGCAACCAAAACCTGAAACCTAGGACCACTATACCACTCAGGATTCCTCCTAACAACAACTGTGTACCCAAAACGCCTAAGCTTCCTCCTCAAAACAGCAGCCTTACTCCTTAAAACCTCCTCATCAACATCGGGATCAGAAGCTAAACGCTTCAAAGCTTCAATCTCATCCCTAAAAGCCTCTAAACCCAAAAACGTGCACCCAACACAAGTAAGCTAACACCAACCCTATAAACCTGAAAGCAGGAGTCCGAACAACTACAAGAACTAAGTCTCAGGAGCAATGTGGAGAACAACCCCCAAAACGCTCTAAACCGTACCATGAACACGCTATCCCTCTAGAAGACAGAACCCCCGTATCCCTAGAAGGCACTAGACTACCTGGTTCTCCTTATAACTCCTTCCTATGAATCATAGATTATCCTTCTCGTCTTGGAGTGATGTCAATATACAATCTGGGCATGGTGGTGTACGTTTTTCTCCCATCTGCCTTTTCTTCCTGCTCTCCTCTGCTCCCATGTTTTAACCTTTGTTGGTTCGTGTTAGGTTAAGGTTTAAATCTTCTCTTTTCCTTCTGGTATCCTGTGGTGTTTGGTTTTGTGGTTTGGTGGTAGGCCTGAGGAGATGGCTAGGCTTTTAAGGAGGCTTGGTGTTTCTATTGAGGAGGTTAACGCTGTTAAGGTTACCATAGAGCTTGGTGATGGTACCCTCATGGTTGTCGAGCCTCCCGAGGCTGTTCTCCTAGTCAAGTCTAGGGATCAGCCTCCTGTCTTCATGGTTGTTGGATCCCATAGGGTTGAGAGGCGTGGGAGGGGGGAGGCTAGGTTTAGCGAGGATGATGTGAGGTTTGTTGCTGAGAAGGCTGGTGTTAGCTTGGAGGAGGCTAGGAGGGCTTTGGAGGAGTCTGGTGGTGATATTGCAGCCGCCATACTCAGGTTAACTGAGAAGGGCTCCTAGAGGCTGATCTCAGCATATCCCTTAACTCCTCCACGCTCTTAGCAAGGCTTAGTATTAGTGGTACGTTATCCCTCTTAGCTATCTCCACAGCCAGGGGGTCTACCCTCTCCCTAGGACCGTGTATTACCACAACACTAGGTTTAACAGGTGACACTCTAACAGCCACCATAGGGCTCCTACCCGTCTGAACGTTTGTGAACACTATAGCCCTCTCAGGTGTCATACCGAAGAGTATGGAGTACTGTATACCGCTAAGCGTTAGTATAGCCTTGATACTGTCAACAAGTGTGTAGCCGTAGACAAGCCTATCACCCCCAACCTCAGGGGTCAATAGAACACCCCTAACAACATCGACAAGCTCATCCAAGCTAAGAGGCCTCGGGAACTCCATCATGTCAATAACAACACCTGGTATGATGCCAAGACTGGCAGCTATACTTGAAACCTTCCTCCAACCCCTAAGCCTATCAAACTCGAGAAGAGCACTAACATACCTCCTAACAAACCCAGCACCGGGAACCCTCCTACCCTTCTCATAATCACTAATAACACTAGGCGAAACCCCCATAAGCCTAGCAAGATCAGCCTGGCTAACCTCAAAATACTCCCTCCACTTCCTAAGACTAGATCTAGGATCATCGCTAAACACAATATCACCAGCAATCCTCTTAGCAATCAATAGGACAACGTAATCGTCAAGGGACACCTAGAAACCACCAAAAGCCCTAAAGAACCTAGGGGGTATTAAAAGTTAACGCGGAGACCTAAGTGCTTCAACTAATATAAACCTGCTCTAGACGAGCTCAATGTAGCAAACCAGCTAGACGAATTGCTCTAGCGGTACACCACGATTGTTAATGATATTAAAGTGCTATCCTAAGCTTACCCCCACTTCTAAGAGCATCCTGATTCCTAACCCATCTCATCATAAACTGTCTATAGCACTCCTTACCGCAGAAAACCCATGGGGAGCTGTTAACACAACATGTTTTAACTATTATGGTCGAATCCTTCCTTAATATCCTACCACAGTTGGTGCATCTAAGCACTGTGACTGTCTCACTCTTTAGCTGGAATGGCAACCTTCTCACCCCTCAAATCCTCTGCTATAATCTGGGCCACCCTCCTCCCACTTAACAACATGCCACCGAATATGGGGCCCATCCTTGGTAGGCCGTAGACGGTACATGATGCTATCCCGGTGACGTAGAGGCCTGGAGCTACTCTACCTGCATGTTCTACGACTAGCTTCTCCGAGAGCTCCGAGTACCCTGATTTCTCGCCCCGGATGATTATGCCTAGCTCCGGCACCTTCCTAGCAGCGACCGATACCACCTCCGCATCGTGGCCCGTCGCATCTACAACAGCTTTAGCCTCAGTATACAGGGGGTCAACGTGCATCCCGCTCATCTGTATCGGGGTCCAGATCCAGAGTACACCGGTTACCCTAGGAGGGTCTAGCCTGTATATAACGTCGTCAACGTGAGCTCCCAGCAGGATCTTAGCCCCAGCATCTATGGCTTTAGAAGCTAGCTTGGCTATGAGGACACTAGGATCTACAACGTAAACCCCGAACTCCGTCCCCTCATATCTAACCCCAAGCTCCTCCAGAATGGGGAGTGCCTCCTCCTGAAAGGCTATCCTAGGTAACATGTTACCACCAGGCCCTATACCACCACCAAACGAGAACCTACGCTCGAATACTACAACCTTGAACTTCTCCTTAGCTAGATAATATGCAGCTGTTAGACCTGAAGGCCCTGCACCCACAATGGCTACATCAACCTCAGATAGCTCCTCCAAGTCTCTGAGAGCAGCTCTTATAATAGCTCTCCCAATGAGAGACTCTCTTAGCATAACCTTACACCACATTCTCACTAGCTTGGTAAACGGTAATATAACCCTATATAACCCGGTTTTATACTGTTGGTTGTATGTAAAGGTTTATTAGGTAACCTTACCAAGTGTAGTATGGATTAGAGCTGGTGGGCCCGTAGTCTAGCCTGGCTAGGATGCGGGGTACGTGCCGAGTATCCTGTAGGCCGCCCGACTCGGGTCCCCGTGGTCCCGGGTTCGAATCCCGGCGGGCCCACCACTTTTAAATCCCCTTCAGCAAGCTTTTATCACATGGAGGGTTGCCTTTGAGCCTCTCTGAGATCCTAGGCTTTGTTGAGAGGTTTCTGTCTAGGAGCCCTAGTGATTTGAGGAGGACGGTTTACGAGGGGGTGAGGAGGGCTTATGAGAGGGGTGATCTCGCCATGTTATACCATTACGTCTCAATGCTATCGACCGACTATTATGGTGTCGATCTACCCTACTCCTTCGACTACTATTACAAGAGCTACCCTGAAGCTCCTAGAGTTAAGTTGCCTAAGCCTCTTGAGAGGGCTGGTGTTGATGTCCTAGAGTGTATTAGGTCTAGGAGGAGTAGGAGGAGGTACTCCGGCAAACCCCTGGGTTTGGTCGAGGTTTCAACACTACTATACCACACCGTGGGGGTTACGGGGAGAGCTTGGTGGGGTGGGCCTAAGAGGGTTTACCCTAGTGCTGGAGCCCTACAGCCTGTCGAGGCATACCTTGCATCCTCAAGGGTTGAGGGCTTAGAGCCTGGACTATACCACTACAACCCCGGGGAGCATAGCCTTGAACTTCTATCTAAAGGAGATTATGGTGGGGAGTTGCAGAGGATAGCGTTAGACCAGGAGCATGTGGGTAGGGCACCTGCAAACATAATCCTAACCATAGTCTACAGGAGGACAGCCTCGAAGTACGGACTTAGAGCGTACAGGTACGCACACCTAGACGTTGGGTTCGCAGCACAGAACATATACCTCGTAGCCGAAGCCCTAAACCTAGCAACAGTAGCAGTTGGAGCCTTCTACGACAGAGAGCTATGCAACCTACTGAAAGTAGACTGTGAGGAGGAGATACCAACCCTCATATTCCCGGTGGGTTGGAGAGCGTAGATGGAGAGCTACCACGATATACAATTCAAAACCCCAAGAGGTATATACGTTTACGTTTAACCCTCCAGTATACAACGAAGACGGGTGACAAACGGTAAGCTATGTAGAGCTATGGGACGCTAGGGAGGTTTTAAACATTATCTCAAAAGGAGCGCTTCTAGTGGATGTTAGAGCTACCCCTGCCTATGATAAAGAGCACATTGTAGGCGCTATAAACATCCCGTTAGACGACCTTGACACTCATATGGAAAGCCTACCTAAGGATAAACCGGTTGTAGTCTACTGTGGTAGTGTTGATTGCACTCTATCATATCACGCTGCTAGGAAGCTTGCTAGTAGGGGTTTCACTGTCTACAGGTACACCCCTGGACTTAAGGGTTGGAAGCTGGTTTGCCTACGGAGGGTTTAAAGGTAAAAACGGGTTAATCGTGTTAGGGGTTCCGAGCTATACCTTAAGACTCTTCCTCCTCCTCTAAGGGGGTTACCGCTGGTTTCTTTAACGCCTCTACTAGGGCTTTTATCTCCCTAATAGCCTTATCAGCCTCTCCTATTTCGACGTTTGTAGCTTTAGCCATGATGGCTCCGATGTTCTTAGCTATGAAGTCGTCTACTGGGGGTTGTATGTCTATTAGCTGTCTCTTCAATAGTAATGGTGTTGGTTCGAGGACAGCTCCTCTTACAACAGCTTTATCCTCGTCCAATGGTGTTAGTAGGAATGCTCCCACCTCCTTCCCAGCTAGCTTTAGAGAGTATACGATATCACCACCCTCAGTCTCACCTATTCTAGCTACCTCGAACTGGATTACCCTGACTGCGAGCTCCCTAGCAACCATCTTAACCTCTGATAGGGCTCTTGCAACAACATCATCACGCTCCCTCCTCCACACTCTAACCTCTAGCTTATCATAGTTCCACACTATACGGTTATCCTCAATGTTGTACTCAATGTTAACCATAACAACATCCCCTTTATCCGTCTTAAGCTTGTTAACGAAGACCTCGTAGAGAATCCTGTTAAGTTCTCCAGCAGCCCTAGCAACCTCCTGGGGTGTTAGAGTACCACTTTTAACGAGATCACGTGTTTGAGCGAAGAGGGTCCTCCTAACCTTATCAGCGTACGCACCCGCAATAACATAGCCTGTCATCAGAGTTGGCATCGAAGCCCACCTCATGTATAAATATAATCTCAGAAGAGGTATTTAAAAACGTCTGATGCCCTAAACCCTGACACTATGACCTCCAGAGGCTCTATAACGTGATCCCACAGAGGGTTAGACCTGGATACTGTGAAATCCGCATGGTAACCCTTCTCCAGAACACCGCTACCAGCTAGAGCTCCTCCAGATGCCTCGGCTGCGACCCTGGTGTAGGCTAACAACACATTCCTTATATCCAGGGCCTCCTCTTTAAAACATGATGGTTGCTCGCACTCGGACATAGCAGCCCTGATGGTCTCATTCGGGTTGAAAGGCTCTACGGGAGCGTCGCTTGATAAAGCGACCCTAATACCCCTTCTTACCATGCTTTTGAACCTGTAGGCTAGTCTAACCCTAGGCCCAAGCCTCCTATCAATCCACCAATCGCTAACCCTGAACCTCGGTTGAACAACTGCATATGCTGAGAGCTCCCTTAAGGCATCCAGTTGCTCGTCCCACGTTATGCTAGCATGCTCAACTCTAAACCCTCTAACACCTGTAGCCTTGGCGGCCTCTAAGACTTCGTCGAGAGCACCGTCGCCTATAGCGTGGATAGCTAGCCTCAACCCCAACCTGCGGGCTTCAGTTAAAGCCCTCCCGATAGCCCTCCTGTCCGCTAGTAGTAGGCCTCTACTGCCTGGTTCATCGCTGTAAGGTTCTCTTAGGTAAGCTGTTCTAGCACCCAGGCTTCCATCGGAGTATATTTTGAGGCCTGCGATTTCAACCCAGCCTCTAACACCCCCACCTAGGCAACATTTCTTCTCGTAATCGGGGTAACATGATATTCTTAGTGGGAGCATCCCAGCTCTAGAGGCTAGCTCTTCTAGGGCCCTGAACTCCACCTCACTACAGGACATTGACGAGACCCCCGCTATACCGCTTCTAGATAGCTCCTCTAAGGCTTGCACGATGAAAGGTTTTATGTTAACCTCTTTTAAGAGCCTTTCTATAACATAGGCTACGGCATCCTCTAACACAAGACCTGTAATGTGCCCGGCTTGTCTGTGGACGAGGTTTGGGTAGAGCTCCCACGGTCTTGTCATTTCAAGGGCCTTGGTGTTTAGTACTGCGGCGTGACCGCAGACCCTTAGTAGTACGACCGGCCTATCGCTAACCACATCGTCTATATCCCACCTGGTGGGCCACCTCTGCTCCTTGAAGAGCTCCTGATCCCAACCCCTACCGTAGACTAGCCCTACTTGCTGTAACTTGAAGCTCCTCAGCTTACCCTTCAACTCTTCTATGCTTGAAACACCTCTTAGATCGATACCTGCAATGTTTAACCCCAAGCTTCTGATGTGTAGGTGTGCATCAACTATAGGTGGTATTATGTACCCATCGAACTTGTACTCCAAGCTGTACATCCCGGTAAACCTGGACCTAGGCCCTATCCCCGCTATAAGCCCCTCCTCTACGAGTACAGAGTCTCCTACCACATCGCCTAGCTCGTTAACAACAGCCAGCCCTGTTATGAGAGTTGACTTCATGGGAGGCCGCCTACTCCGTTCTAACCCTGATTACCCTCTGTGGTAGTGCTAGCTGTATACCCTCCTTTGCTAGCTCATCTCTTATACTTGCTAGCAGCTCTGTCCAGACCTGGAAGAATCTCTGCTGTGGAACCCAGGCCCAGATATTTAGTGTTACAGCCTCTACTGTTGCCTGAGATACGAATACCACGGGCTGGGGTTCTGCTAGGACTAATGGGTGGCTGTCTAGAGTTCTTTTCACAACCTCCACAGCCTTCTTTAAATCTACATCGTGTTGTAATGGTATCTGGTACTCTAGCCTTCTAGCCTTCGTTGCCGTTATGTTCACTATTGTGCTCTTGAACACATCCTCGTTCGGTATCCTTACAAGCCTCCCATCGAAAGTCCTCAACCTGGTGCTGAAGACGCTTATGTCCTCGACCACACCCATGTTAGCCCCTATGGATACAGCCTCCCCCACCTTGAAGGGCCTATCTACGTAGAGTAGCATGCCTGATAGGAGGCTCGATATCGTTGTCTGAGCTGCGAAGCCCACAGCTATGGCTAGTAAGCCTCCCGCCACCAGGATACTACCTAGGTCGATCCCCACTTGCTTCAAGGCCAGGATAAGGCCTATGAAGAGTATGGATATGAATATGAACCGCGATAGGATGTTAACGATTTCCACCGAGAGCCTAGCTAAGGCCTTGGATCTGAAGTACCTGCTAGCTAGGATAGCTATGAGTAGTGCCACCACTAGTATGGCTGCCGCCTCTAAAACATGACTATACCCCCTAATGTGCCCTAGGAGCTCCTCCAAGACCATCCCTAATACCCCCATACCATCTTAAACTCTCCCCTCCCAACAACATAGCCTATGGGGCGCGTACCATCTCTAACTACATCAGGCGACTCCTCGAAATCCGCTGAAGCAGGCTCGGGATCAGGGTATATCGACGCTACGCTCCTAGACTCTAATATCATGCTTATATTGTTAAACATGGCAACCCAAGTCCCAGGCTTGTAGAACACCTTAACACGATCCAATGGTACCACAATGCTACTAACCCTCGCCACCTCCCCCGTCTCGTTAACTACTCTAACTCTAACCCCAGCCAGGCCGGGGCCCTGGGGCTTCTCTAGGTCAACCCTGTAGAACCTACATAGGACACCCTGTGTTGGAGGCCCGTAGAGGGCTAGCTTGTAGGGTATACTAGCCTCAGGGAAGGAGTCTACCAGGTTATAGGACTTATCCCCGCCGACCGCCACAACACCGTAGTCTACAGGAGCCACCAATGACATGGCGACCCTATCGCGGGAGTCTACTATTATGGGCGTGCTGAGCTTTAGGTATAAGCACTCCACTATACCCGATGCAGGGCCACTAGCAGGCTCTATGGGTACGAGGCTCAACGTTAGAGACTGCGAGAGCCTAGCTGATACAACTACCTCACCTCTATCGTTAAACCTAGAGTATAAAACCCCCTCTGGCGACCTAGTAACCCTCACTTTATGCCCTGATATCATGTGATCCCCATCACCTAGAGGGCCGAAGACCACCCCTAACCCCTTGTAAGCTTAATATCTGAGAACTTAAGGCTTAAACT
>JAPYWV010000007.1 GCA_028276165.1 Acidilobaceae archaeon | reverse complement strand
CCAGGAAGGGTGAGACTAGGACTAAGAGGGCTAGGACGAGGGGGGTGGTAGCGTACATAGCGTGGGAGCCGCTAGTACCCCCAACGTATGTCTTCGTGATAGCGAAAGATTACAGGATCCTTGAGAGAGCAAAGGGTTGAGTTAAAGTTTAGTGTAAAAGGCTCTAACTACCAAAAACATGTGTTGGGTGCTAGCCCCCTTGAACTCTCTTGAGCAACTCGTATGGGGATATGCTCTCAGAGATGCTGTTAGGCATAGCGGTAGGGCTAGAGTTGATAGTGTAATGTCCATGCTACTCGGCGATCACCCGGAGTTTAGAGCTCAGGCTAGGGTTATAGTTGAGATCGTTAAGAAGGTTGTCGACGAAGTTAATAGGTTGAGCTTAGAGGAGCAGCTGAGCAAGCTTAAGACGGAGTTCCCGGAGCTCCTGGAGGAGAAGGTTAGGGTTGAGGAGAGGAGGGTCCTCCAACCATTACCTGGTGCTGTTGAGGGGAGGGTTGTTGTTAGGTTTGCTCCCAACCCCGACTTCTACATACACCTTGGTAACGCTAGGCCTGCTATACTGTGTAGCGAGTACGCTAAGATGTACAAGGGTAAGATGATCCTCAGGTTTGAGGACACGGATCCTAGAACTAAGACCCCGTTGAGAGAGGTCTACGATGCTATAAGGGAGGATTTAAGGTGGCTTGGGGTTGTATGGCATGAAGAGTACATCCAGAGTTTGAGGTTAAACATCTATTATGATATAGCTAGGGAGATGATAAGGAGGGGTTGTGCCTACGTAGACCTCTGCGGGGATGAGGGTAAGAAGCTTCTATCTGAAGGCTCCTACTGCCCTGATAGAGATAGGGATCCAAGCTGGCATCTAGAGCAGTTTGATAGGATGCTTGAGGGCGCCTACGATGAAGGGGAGGCTGTTGTTAGGGTTAAAACAGACCCGAGGCACCCCAACCCGAGTGTTAGGGATTGGGTGGCTCTTAGGATAATCGATACAACCAGGTACCCCCACCCTATCGTGGGTAGCAAGTACATTGTATGGCCTACGTACAATTACGCTGTAAGCGTTGACGATCACCTAATGGGTGTAACCCACGTGATTAGAGGGAGGGAGCATGAGGTTAACACGGTTAAACAGCTATACGTGTACAACTGCATGTCATGGAGCCCCCCCGTCTTCGTGCACATTGGCAGGCTTAAGCTCGAAGGCTTCATACTCAGTAAGAGTAAGATAAGGGAGCTCCTATCAAGGGAGCCCGAGAAGTTCCTAGGATACGATGACCCGAGGTTTGGGACCATAGCTGCTCTAAGGAGGAGGGGCATATTGCCCGAGGCTATAAGGGAGCTCATACTAAGCGTTGGAGCTAAGGAGACGGATGCAACGATAAGCTGGGCTAACCTAGCATCGATAAACAGGAAGCTCCTAGACCCCATAGCCGATAGGATAATGTATGTAAATAACCCGGAGGAGCTCGTATACGAGGGGGACTGTGTAGACGCTGAAATCCCATACCACCCGGAGAGGCCTGAGAAGAGGGTCATAAGGCTCTGCAGGGGGGATGTAATAATGGTAAACAAGGATGACGTGAAGCTAGGAGAGGTGAGGCTAATGGGAGCGGTTAACGTTAAACTAGAGGGAGGCAGGGCCATCATGACATCGAGGGATCTAAGGTACGCTAGGGAGAGGAAGCTACAGATAATACAATGGGTTCCCAAGAGGGATGCAGTAAAACTAACAATCTATAAACCAGAGGGACTCGAAATGAAGAAGATCGAAGGATACGCTGAAAACACGTTAAAAGCCTACAAGGTAGACTCGAAACTACAACTGGTAAGATTCGGGTTCATAAGGATCGATAGGGTAGAGGAGGATGGAAGCTACAAGGCATTCCTAATACACGAGTAGAGGTGAGTACACACGTCGACAGCCCCCCTATTCGATGAACTACACGAGAGGTATGATAGGTGGTTTGAGAGAAACCTGGTGACAGCTGAGAATGAGGTTAAACTCGTAAAGCTGATGGTTAGCAGAGCTCCACGGCCCATACTAGAGGTTGGAGTGGGGACGGGGTACTTTGCAGGGAAGGTTGGAGCTGAGGCTGGCTTAGACCCGTCGATGAAGATGCTAGAGATAGCTAGGATGAGGGGGGTAGGGTTGCTTGTTAGAGGAGTAGGGGAGAGCATGCCGTTCAGAAACGAGGTTATAGGAACAGTGCTCATAGTGGTGACATTATGCTTTGTAGATGATCCAGCCAGGGTTCTCGAAGAATCGTTTAGGGTTTTGAGGATGGGAGGTGTCCTGGTGTCATGTATAGTCCCACGAGACTCCCCTTGGGGCGAGCATTACACTAGACTGGGCTTTGAGGGTCACCCCTTCTACTCTAAAGCCAGGTTCCTGACACTGGGAGAACATGAGGAGCTAATAAGGGCATCAGGGTTCGAGATCGTAGAGTCTATGGGCACCCTAAGCTACTCTCCATTCGAGGAGCCTCGTTTAGAGGAGCCATCCAGCGAGGTTAGAGGTAAGGGTTTCGTGTGTGTTAAGGCTATTAAGGGGGGTGGAGGGTGAGGTCTAGGGTAGCGTATATATCGCTGGGCTTGTGGGTTTTAGCACTAGTACTCCTCTCCACACAGGCTGTCAGGCTTGGTGAGAGGCTTACCTATAGTGAGGAGGCGTTCCTCCCACGGGGTTCTGAGAGCTACGAGGGGCTCCTCCTGCTAGAGCGTTCAGGCTACCCTATCGGTGATACCCTCCTCATCATATACTCTCCATGGAGCCTCAACGTGTCCAAGAGCGTTGAGGAGGGTTTGAGGGAGGTTTTAGATAGCATGGGCCTCAAGGGTTACGAGCTCCTAGGCCCCCATGGTGTCTACAAACTAGTGCTAGGCTATGTTGAGGGTAACCTTTCAACAGCCCTTACCACAGCATTGGATTTCCATAGATCACTTGAGGAGGCTGGTTTGAAGGCCAGGGAGGCCTATGCCTGGGTTGAGGCTATACTGAATAGAACTTATGGTCTAGCTTCACTCTACATCAAAGCATACTGGGAGGCTGTTGGGAAGGGCCTGGGGGATCCAGCGGAGTATGCTTATGAGAAGCTTAAACCCCTCGTCCCCCAGGAGCAACGGGAGGCTTTGGAGTGGTTTCATAGACTGTTTAAGATCTACGTTGCCGAGATGAAACCTGAGGAGGCTGCTAGGAGAGCTATAGTGGATCTTGCTAGAGCCTACGACCCAAAACTAGCTGGGGTGGTGGAGGCCTTCGATCTATACAATTATAGCGACCCTAACGCCATAGCACGCTACGTTTATAAAGCTAGTGGTTTGGGGGAGCGTAATGTTACCTTCACCTGGTTCCAGATGCTCCTTGAGGATCCAAGGAGGGGGGCTCTTGAGTATGTGAAGTCAGGGCTAACGGCTAAGACTGACAGGTGTATGGCTGAGGCTCTCGAAAGAACTCTAAACAAGTCGGCAACTACAGGTTTATCATTAGATGATGCTAGGAGGATTGTTGGGGAGGTGTGTAGAGGCTATATCACCAGTATAGCTAGGTATCCCGATGTTATCCCAGATGCTGTTAGGAGGAGCCTTATATCAGAGCGTTACGCTATAGTCTACGTTTACTTCAACGAGTCCATCCCTATTGACATGTCACGTAGGTTACTTAATACCATTGACGGGAAGCTTAGGGGTGTTGTTGGGGAGCTCTACTACCATGGAACCCTAACCCTCTTCGCCGACCTAGGTGAGAGTACTGAGAGGGAGGTTAGGAGAATTGATGTCGCTACGGCAGCTCTGGTCGTGGGCCTTCTAGTAGTCCTCCTAGGTAGCATCGCCTCCCCGATATTCATACTGGTATCTACAGCGTTCTCTCTAATAGTGGCGATGGGCCTCTTAAGCATAGCCGCCTTGTACGTGGATGTCTACTATTTAGCCAGGGTTGTCATGATACCCGTTGTCTTCGGTATAACTGTTGACTACTGTGTATTCTACCTATTCAGGGTTGTTGAGGAGAGGTCTAAGGGTTACACTTGGGATGAAGCTGTATACCAGGCCTGGAGGAGGGCTGGGAGAGCTCTAACGCTTGGTGGTGTAGCCGTAGTCCTAGGCTTCACAGCCTACGTACTCACACCACAGGAGGCGTTGAGGGGTATAGGTTTGGCTCTAGCTATAGCTGCTGCAACATCATTCCTAGCAAGCTACACGCTCCTACCAGCAATACTAGTGGTTGTCGGGGAACGCTGGGTGTTCTGGCCGGCTAGGAGCCTAAGGCTACCAGCAGCTAGACAGGGGGTTCTGTTGAGGAGGGTTGCCGGGGTTAGCTTAAAGCTCTCACCGTTGGTAACAGCGGCTACGCTAGCCATAGTCCTAGGCCTCTCACTCTACCTAGCCTCAACACCCCCATCGGCCAACGTCCACCTGGGGCTACCACCATACTCTCGCTTCATAGAGGCTTCAAGGGTGCTCTACACGGAGTTCCCGAAGGAGGCGTTCTCAAGAGCATACATAGTAACCAGTCTCAGCAACCCAGAGTTTGTCTTGGAGGAGTTCAGGAGACAAAGCTTGATAGCCGGGGATGCGTTGATAAGCAGGGGTGACGGCCACACAATATTAAACGTGGGGCTCCCAGTAGACCCCCTCGATGACAGGGTTTTCAAGCTAGTGGAGAGCATAAGGGGTGCCATTAAACCCCTTGACGAGAGGTCTATGGTAACAGGGTTTACAGCCCTAAGAGTTGACGCTGTTAACTCTATAATGTCGAGTTACTTTAAGATAACACTACCATTAGCATTAGCGCTCATAATAGCATACCTCATAGCGGGCATGGGGTCGGTTCTCGTACCATTAAGGCTAGCTGTAACGGTAGCCTTCAGTGCGGTGTTAAGCCTAGCAATAACAACAATAGCCTTCCACTACCTAGTAGAAACACCAGCCTACGGCTCCCAGATAAGATCCCCGATATACTGGGTAACCCCGATAGTAGTCCTAGGCCTCATGGTAACCCTGGGGATGGACTACGATGTATTCCTTACATCGAGGATAAGAGAGGAGTACGAGAGGGGAGGGGATCAGGACAGAGCGATACTGGAAGCCGTGGAGAGGACGGGGGTTGCGATAACAGTGTGTGGCCTCATACTAGCAGGGGCATTCTCATCACTACTCCTAACAGAGGTAACACTACTAAGACAGGTGGGGCTAACGGTAGCAACATCAATACTAATAGATACATTCATAGTAAGACCGGTAATAGTACCAGCCATAATGTCACTGCTAGGAAGATACAACTGGTGGCCTGGAAGAGGGCTTATAAGGAGATGGGATTAGAGGGTGTTAACAGCAGTTAAATGATAGCCCTCAAGCTCAGGTCTGGGACCACCGTTCTCTTTACGAGATCCCAGTTCCTCTTTATTACGTCAACTGGGGGGTTTTCGTAGTAGTCGTAGGAGCCCACGGTCTCCTTCACGATGTCCACTGGGAGCTCTAGTAGGTTTGCGTAGGCTCCCGCATCGTAGGCCTCCCTCCTCACACTGGTTATAGCCTCCTCTAGGGCTCTTGCTATGTGGTTTACGTGGTCTACTACGCTCTCATGTGCTCCTAGGAGGCAGCATAGCTCTACATCGCAGCTCGTAGCTTTAAGCCCACCCCTCCTCCCCATGGATGCGTAGGGCTCCCATACAACCCCGTACCTGGACTCCCCCCCCTGGACGCTTCTGAGTATCTCCCCTCCACTACTCTTATACCTCCTGGGCCCCTCAAGTCTTGTTTTCTCAGCGCACATCTCCATTGTGGATGCCATTGTCGTCGAGTGCCCCTCCCCAGCCCTCCCCTCTAGTACGAATGCCCCCCCGTAGCTACCGCCACCCGCTATCTTAACCCTCCCTGAGCTCAGCCTATGGGCTAGGATTAGTGTTGGTAGGGGTATCATTGCAAGTTGAACCCTGTTACTAGCTAGGTCTAACGCTAGCTTGAACGCCTCATCGTAAACCCTTATCCTAACATCGACGAACCTGCTCTTAAGGAGCTTCGTGAACCCTAATATGTAGGGGTACTCGCTGGCTCTAAGCAAGCCTACCGTGAGGAACCCCGGGGGCACCCTCTCGTAGAGCCTGTAGACTATGGTAACCCCTCCAACCCTCCTAACACCTACCAAGCCTAGATCCTTGAGGTGCGATAGCCTCCTCCAAACCATGCTCTTGGATCTACCGAGTCTAACTGATATGTATGAGAGTGTAGAGGGGCCCTCTAGCTCTAGTAGATCGAGTATCTCCAGATCAGTACTATCAATAGGCCATCTTGACGCCACTCCAAACCTCCAAGGCTAGGTTGGTAAGGTGTGCTTATAATATTTCTGTAAAACAACCATTATAGCTTTTAAGCCTGAGAACAACCGTTCTTTATGAGGGTGATTGCTTTGAAAGCCTACGAGGTTGCAGCCTTGGTATCCCTAGTACTGCTGATCCTAGCCTACGTGGTACCATACACTCTGCTTAGAGGCTCGAAGGGCTGGGAGCTCTACACGTTGTGGACACTACTATCAATCATAGCCCTCGTAGCCTCGTGGGTGGGTGTTAGGTCTTGGAGGCGAGAGCCCTCATAGGCCTCACCGTGTTAATAGCATACATACTACTAGGACTAGCTATAGCCTTCTACAGCAGGAGGTTCCTGAAGCCTGGTGAGGCCGACTTCTACATTGCATCCCGTAGGCTTGGGGGTTTGGTGGCGGCTCTAACATACTCCGCTACAACCTACAGTGCTTTCATGATGGTTGGCCTCGTCGGCCTGGCTTACGCTACTGGTGTTGGAGCTCATGGTTTTGAGCTAGCCTACTACATAGCAACCCTAGCACTCCTAACATACTTCGCTCCCAGGGTCTGGGCTAGGGCTAGGGATAGGGGTTGGGTTAGCCCTGCTGAGATGCTCTCAGATCACTATGGATCGAAGCTTGTTGGAGCTCTAACGGTCTTAGTGTACCTCGTATCACTGATACCGTATACCTCGATACAGGTGATTGGGGTTGGGCTTGTGCTATCACAGCTTATGGGTGGGGAGGGCTACTACGTCGTAGGCATCCTACTAGCAGCGGCCCTGATAGTAGCTTGGAGCCTTATAGCTGGGGTGTGGAGTGTAGCTTTAACAGATGCATTCCAAGGCCTCTGGATGCTCTTAGCAGGACTACTCTACCTAGCGTGGCTCTCTACACTAGTCGTAGGGAGCCTAGGCCTTGGCGGGGTTACAGAGATCCTATCTGAGAGGGGGTTGCTAGGGTTAACAGGCTTCTGGTCTTTCCACGTATTCCTAGCCTTCACGATACCGTGGGTTTTCTTCGCAATGGTACACCCTCAGGTCGTCCAGAGGATCTACATGCCTAGGGATGAGGGTAGCCTGGCAACGATGATTAGGGGGTTCGCTGTATTCGGGCTGTTGTACACCGTGCTAGCAACGCTCATAGGGCTACTAGCGAGAGCTGGGGCTGAGGCGGGGATGCTACCGTATGTGGACCCGGCTAAGAGGGATCTTGTAACACCAACACTACTATCCATAGCCAACCCGGTGCTCTCAGCAATAGTGTTCACGAGCATAGCGGCCGCAGCGATAACAACAGCTGACAGCATAATACTATCCCTGGCGAGCAGCATATCAAGAGACCTAGCTTATAGGCTGGAGGAAAGGCTTAGACTGGTAGCAGGATACACTAGCATAGTAGCCTTCACAATAGTAACATTGATAGTAGCGTACCTAAGGCTAGGGTTCATAGTAGACCTAGCAGTTCTAACAAGCCTAATGCTACTAGCAATAGCACCGGTAACGCTAGCATGCTGGCTGAACATAAGAGCTCCACCGTGGGCCGCCATAGCCTCCATAGCCTCAGGCTTCCTAGTAGTAGCAATAGCAATAGCAGAGAACATAGATAGGCCTACGAGAGCCCTACTCGAAACACCACTAGGGATACCAATAGCCCTACTAGTACTACTAACCTCAACCATCATACTACTACTTGGAGCCCTACTCCAGAAAGCTAGAAGATAGCCTTGCAACCCCTGGGCTTCCAATAATCAGATACTGAACATGACGGGTTGAAACCCGTAACTTGAATCCGGTGATCCCCGGAGCTCTAGAGGAGATAGATACAATAGCATACTTCGACTATAGCCTGGAGATTTCACAGACGGTAAGCGAAAAGCTTAAATAGGGGTTACCTTACTAGCTACCATAGTCGAGCTCGGGTGACATCTATGGGGGAGAGGGATCCCGATAGCTCTGGGGAGTTTGTTGAGATCTATGGTGAGTATGTTAGACCGCTTGACCTGGCCGTCGCGTTCCTCGTAACCATCGTTGGTGGGGCTGTCTTCTACGTGATTGCTCCCACGTTTCTAAGCTTTATAGGTATGCCTGAAGCTACTAGAGCCCCTCTCTCCATAACTATTGGGTTGATAGGTGCTAGCATTGGGTTCCTGGTAACCCTGCTCTTCATTAAGCCTAAGAGGGTTGTCGTTGAGGGTTGAGGTGGGTTGATAGGCTTTGAGACATTGTTGTTAGTGGTTATCCTCTCCGTTATCTCAGCTCTAGTCTACATGATAATAGGCATCTTACCTGGAACCGATGAGACTGCTACTATGGCACCTATAGCTTTAGCTCTGCTAATTGCGGGCCTCGACCCGATCCTCGTGCTAGCATGGTTTATGGCCTCAATAGTGGCCTTCAAGACAGCTGATGCCATCCCGGTCGCTCTAGCAGGCATCCCCGGGGGTGTCATGGCCGTACCACAGGTCCCCGATGCTGTTGAGGCTAAGAGGGCTGGTAAGGCTGATGTTATACTGAGGAAGGGTATAACATCTAGTATGATTGCCGGCTTTGTAGCCTTAATCCTAGTCCTCGTTCTAGCCTTCTACCTCAAACCTCTCGGAGACTTCCTTAACACCAAGGATGTGGTTTACGGTGTCTCCGTACCACGCTGGTTCTGGCTCCTAATGGCAGGGCTCCTAGTGCTAGCGCTCACCTCTAGGAATAGGTTGCTAGCACTCCTAACAATACCGGCTTTCGCAATACTAATACAGGGGCTTAGGCTAGCCTACGAGAAGACCGTCATCATAAGCTTCTTCCTAGGGATAACCGTAGGGCCTCTGGTCATAGAGCTATTAGAGGTTCTAAGCGGGTACGCTAGGGATAGGGTTAGGAGAGGGTATTTGAATGTCAGGCTTGAACCGGTAAGCAGTATACCATTAAACCCCTTGAGACACCTTAGCAGGGAGGAGTTAGGCCACGTGCTCCTCTGGTCCCCGATTACATCGATACTAGCTATGGTCATGTCACCAGTGGGCCTAACGATACTCGTAGGTGATCTATTAAAAGGTTTGAAGAGGAACCCGCTGGAGGCATCAATACTAGCTTACACCGTTAGAGATGGGGTTAAGAACGCTACGTACATAGGAGGCCTGCTAATACCACTACTCGTCATAGGAGCCCCAACAGGCCCAATGTCAGCTGGGCCCGGGCTACCATTCTTCACCGAGATCAGGGGGGTTGTGCCTGCAAAGTATATAGTGGCTAACTACAGCTACCCGGAGATAGCATTAACACTACTACTATCAACAGCGGTAGCAGTGCTAGTAGTGTACCCGATGCTCATAAGGTACTCTAGGAAGCTAACACTCCTGGTATTCAAGACGATACCAGCAGAGTCCCTATACGGTCTATTCCTAGCAATAGTAGTACTGCTAGCGTACTACGATGCTGGCTTGAGAGGAGTGCTAGGGGTCTTCATAGTAAGCATCGTTTCAGGGATACTCTGGAGAAACGGTGTATCCCTAGGAGTACTCTTCATGACGCTGGTGGCCGCACCAACACTCTTCGCATTCATAAAACTGATATAGAGCATACCTGGAACCCCGCCTTCCACAATCCCTTTCTCTAATCACACACATACCCTACGATGTGAACTAAGGTAACCCAGGCTACCCTGATCTCGGAAGAGCTCTTATTGATGCTAGCAGCCGAGGCCTAGGAGCTCTACAAGGTAGTCCTCGAGCTTCTTCAAATCCTCATCTTCAACCCTGAACTTAACCCTCTCCCTCCTAGCCTCCCTAACCCTGGGTAGAGCTAGCATATTACACCACCACAAATATAGATAGCAGTCTAAGCCTAATAAAGGGTTGCCCTAGCCCTCCATCGTCAAAAGCCTAATTCTAAACAGTACTATACACCTAGTCCCACGTAGAACCCCCTATAGGCGTCCTAGAACCTCTGGCTTCAACTTCTCAACTCTGACACCCCATCTTGAAATCTTGTAGAGCTTCCTAGATAGCCTGTGAGCCTCGTGTAGTGGTTGGGGTAGGCTTGGTAGATTGTATGGTGACTCAACGTATATCCCGGTGGAGCTCTGAACATACCCTAGGAGAGCTCTCTCCTCACTACCGCTAAGCATCCTCCTAGTGTAGACTCTAAGCGTTACAGTTATGGGTGTGAGGTCGTCTCTCTCGATAGTATTAGTAACCCCTATGTAGTGGTATACGTTAAATGAACCGCTACTAGTCACCCCATGTTTAACAAAGGATCCCCCTTCTGGTAGTGAAACACTGATGTCCTCCTGTCCCTCGCTTTGGAGTTTAAGTAACCTCGGCACACCCCTCTTCGAGAACGCCACGACTAGGAGCTCCTTGAACCTGTCAACATACCTATCCAGGATGTCCTGGGGTACGGAGGCTCTATTAACGTAGATTAAAACCTTCCTATACCTCAGCTTGTCTGATAGTATGTCGAGGACTTTATCCAGCACCTCCTCCTCGTTACCTCCAACCACTAGATCGAGGTACTCCAAGTTTAGACCAGATGGGTCCATTAGGACAGGGGCTACACCTAGCTTAGAGTAACCTTTGAACATCAACGGGGTTGCATCAACAGCTACAACAACGTAGTCCTTAAGCATTGGAGGGTAGTCTATCTTAACAAGCCTAAAGCCAAGCTTATACTCAATATGCCTAGCTATGGGGAGAGCTCCATACATTAATGAGAGGGGCTCGCCTTTCGGAGTCTTCTTACTTAAATCCAACGCTTGGGGTATCAAGCCCTTACGGGCAACACCGTACTCGAAAAACGCGTACTCACGCTCATCAGAAACAGGTGCTATGACGACATGGGCATTAAAGCCTTTATCCCTTATCTCCTCTACTACTTCATCTATGTTAAGGAGATCCCCATTATAGGGGAAATCCTCCACCGTAACTTTAACCTTAGCTTCGCTGGCCAACCACTTTCTTAGCTTCTGCTTAAACCCGTCAACTAGGACACTCGCTTTATTCCCGAGATGCTTCTTCTCTAAACTACTTCTCCTGATTATAGCCACATTAACTTCGCTTAAACCCCGGGGGGCAACGATTGGCTCATAGGGGTTGCCAGGGGTAAACTTGTGGGTAACCTCCTCACCTTCGCCTCTTCTTTTCTTTAAGCTAGCCTGCACTCTTAATACTTCACCTCTATCTTCATAGATTAACAGGGGCTTATCATCAACGTGTATCTCTAGACCACCTAGGGATAGCGTGCCAGCTATGAGTCTAACGAGCTTCAATGATTCATCTAGCCTTGTTTGAGGTGGTAGTGTTAGCTTAGTAACCCCGCTTACATCACGGCCTAGAGCTCCGGCTATCACCTTGATGTTGTCGAGGGATGCTACAAGGTAGAGGAGGGTGTCAGGTAGGCATGTGTAGTAGTTCCCCCTATCGTCCATAAGCAATAAGTCTTTCTTCCTCGCCTGGTCTATGAAGCTTAAGGCTAGATGGTGGGGTTGAACTTTAACAATCTTAGACCGGCTCCAATCAACTCTATCCAGGTCTATGTTTAGAAATCGTAGCATCCTTCTAGCTAGATCTACGTTGTCACAGTAACCTATAGGCTTAAACGCTCTATGATCACCTCCAATAACCTTCACGAAGCCCAAGCTTTCGATAACATCGGCACCCAGCTTCTCAGAGATCTTACTAAGGGAGGCCTCTCTATCGGGTTCCAGCTTGAAGGACTTATCAATAGCTAGGAGTATTTCACCATGGAAATGGGTTAGCGATGTCTTGTACGCATCAAATTTATTAAAGTAACCGGGGACTATGACGCTGAGACTATCAACGTTAACAAGCTTACCTTTGATAACCCTGTAGCCATGCCTCATCAACTTTATGCGTGCGACTTCGTGAGCAAGCTTCTCGACATCAGCCCTCTCAACGTTGATCTCCTTCTGAGAGCACCCACCCTTACATAAGCCCTTTATGTAGCTTGAACACTGCTGGGTCGAATCTAGGAAGCATAGGTAGGTTTCATTGCCTTTCTTAGTTATAATCGATGGGCACCCTTTACCTCTAAGCTCGCTTCTAACAAACCCGATGTCGAACTCTATGTCACCCAACGGTACACACTTCATCTTTTCAGGACGCTTCTCCACGGTTACCTTGAACGCTGTCTCTACATAACCCTTACTCCCGCTCACCCTACACCACCCTCAGCTTTAACCTCTTAAGATCATTGAAGGTTAGAAGTCTACCCGAAGGCTCCCCGCGGAGGTTCCTCTCCCCCTTTATGAGCACGTGGAACAACCCGTTGGGGAGGTGTCTTATCTTGAGCCTCCGTTTACCATTGCATACCCTCTCAGCATTTAACCTTCTGTAAGCATGCCCTCTTATAACTTCCATATCTTGCTCTCCTAGAGCTCCTATGGATGTGAACCACGCGTAACCGGGACTGGGTAGAAGAGTTTGACCCACATCTCTGAGGATATAGGACGCTATTGTCGCTAGCTTGAACCCTAGGTTTAACATGTAATCTAGATTCAAACCGGTTGTCACAACGTGCTTCCACGCTTTAACTACAACCTCACTACTAACCCTGGTTACCACGGTAACCCCAGCTCCCTTCAGTTGCCTTCCCAGCTCCCCTGCAACTCTCTTGTCCAGCTCCTCCCTATCATTAAGTGTGCTTAGCCCGTACACGAGCTCTGAGACAACAGCTACAACAGGAGCCTGCTGGAACATCCTAGTAACACAACTATCCCTATCTGAGTTACCGATTTTAACCAAGATCCCGTCGGGGAGGGGGTAGAGGAGTAGGTAGGAGCAGAAAACCGAGCCCTCCGTGAGGAGGATTGGAGTGTAGGAGCTTTCACCTGCTTCCTCGCAGACTACTGTGGTGTAGTCGTCGAGAAGGTGGCCATCGATGCTAGGGGTTATGCTTAGATCCCTAACACCTCCCATAATAGACTCTAATGACATTCCATCGTATATTAAGGGTCCCCCACCTCCTACCAGTTAACTTTTTGTGGGAGCGGGCTTATAAGCTAGTACCTTTTTGGGATTCTGGGTAGGTATTACCTTTTCAGTTTCTAAGGTATTCCCTACCTAAATGTTTATAAAGGTAGGCTGGCATAGTGTTCAAGGGGGTGTGGTTTGACCTCCCTCGAGGTTTGGTCTAGGCTTTCCAGGGTTGAGCCCCGGTTTGCTAGGTATTTCTGGGTTATCTACGATGAGTTTAGGGGTAGGCCTTTTACCGTTGAGGATGTTGAGCGTGTTCTAGTCAGTAAGGGTTATAGGGTTGAGAACGTCTACAAGCTCCTATCAGCTCTACGTGAGGCCGGCCTCCTAAGGGTCTCCATTGACCAGAGGGATCCTAGGAGGCATGTTTACAGTATCTCCGTTAACAGTGCCCCAGCCCCCAGAGCTCCTTCCAGGGATGAGCTTCTAAGGTTGTTGAAGGACGCTGCTGACGTTATTAGGACTGCTGTAGACTACACTGTCATACTCCTATTCCTATTCTACAAGGCTGTTAGTGATAAGTGGGAGGCTAGGGTTGAAGAGTATAAGGCTGAGGGTTTAGATGTGAGGGATGCATACCTACTAGCGAACAACGACTACATAGCCTTGTACGATGTTGAGAGAGATGAGGTGCTATCGTGGAGTAACGTTGTTAGGCAACGTGAAACCCTCCAGGCCATAGATGAGGCTGTGGTTAGGATTAGTAGGATCAACGAGGGGCTGGAGGAGCTTGAGAGGCTCGCTAACAGACTTGGTTTAACAGAGCTAGCTAGAGGTGATAAGAAGAGCATACTGGTTAAACTGGTGGAGCTCTTCAACCAGTACAACTTCGCAAACGTAGACTACGACGTGCTAGGAGATGCATACCAATGGATTCTAGGCTACTTCGCTCCAACGAAGGCCAAGGAGGGTGAGACCTACACGCCTAGAGAGGTTATAAAGCTGATGGTCAGGCTACTCGACGTGGAGAACAACTCGATAGTGGTAGATCCTGCGTGCGGCTCAGCAGCAATGCTAATAGAGGCACACAAGTATGTTGGGAGCAAGGTGGGTAGGGAGGGTGTCAAATTAAAGCTGTACGGGCAGGAGATAAACGAGGTCATGGCCGCAATAGCTAAGATGAACCTAGTACTACATGGTATAACAAGTGACACGACAATATACGTTGGAGATAGCCTAGAAAACCCGAAGTTCCTAGGGGATGTGAGGAAACACAGTAACACACCGGTATACGTGCTAGCAAACCCGCCATGGAACCAGGACGGGTACGATGAAGCAAGACTAGGGAAGCCGGAGCTCCGCAAGATATACACCTACGGCTACCCACCAGAGAACACAGCAGACTGGCTATGGATACAGCTAATGATACACACAAGCACAAGGAAGGTAGCAGTAGTAATAGACCAAGGATCACTATTCAGAGGAGGCAGAGAAAGGGAGATAAGGAGGAAGATCGTGGAAGCAGACCTGGTAGAAGCAGTCATACTACTACCAGAAAAGCTATTCTACAACGTAGTAGCTCCAGGAGTCATAATAGTATTCAATAAGAGCAAACCAGAAGAGAGGAAGGGAAAGGTAATATTCATAAACGCTAGCAACGAGTACAAACCACATCCGGAAGTGAGAAGGCTAAACATACTAGGAGAGGATAACATAGAGAAGATAGTCAAAGCATACAGAGAGTACACGGAAATACCCGGATTCTCAAAGATAGCAACAATAGAGGAGATAAGAAAGAACGACTACAACCTAAACGTAACACTATACGTAACACCCACAGGAGTTGAAGAGACCATAGACATCCTCAGAGAATACGAGGAGTTGAAGAGGATAGAGGAGGAGAGAAACCAGCTACTCAAAGAAATAGACCATATAATGAGAGAGCTCTCAAAAACCCTAGGTGAAAACACATGAAATTCCGTAGAGAAACAGAATTCCAGGAAACAGAGATAGGAAAAATACCAAGGGAGTGGAAAACGGTAAAGTTAAGCAGTATAGCCAGGATTATTATGGGACAGTCACCGCCTTCTGATACCTACAATAGGGAAGGGCTGGGAATGCCTTTCTTACAAGGTAAAATGGAGTTCGGGAGAATGTATCCATCTCCAACCACATACACGACACAACCGTTAAAGATTGCTGAGCCCAACGATATCCTCATATCTGTACGAGCTCCTGTTGGGGATGTAAACATTGCACCATATAAAGTATGCATAGGTAGGGGGTTAGCAGCTATTCGCTTTAATCTAAAAACTGCAAATCATATGTTCTATTTTTATTACTTCCAGTACATTAAGAAACAATTAGAGACCCTAGGGAAGGGATCAACATTTAAAGCCATTACAAAGAAGGACCTTGAAGAACTCCTGATACCGTTACCTCCTATAAAAGAACAAGAGAAGGTAAGCGGGATACTTACAATGATTGACAGGACTATTGAGTTATACCATGAGGAAAGAGAGGGGCTTGAGCGTTTGAAGAGGGGTTTGATGAGTGAGCTCCTAACAGGGAGGATTAGGGTTAGAGAGGAGAACGGGAGACTATCATTCCACAGGGAGACGGAGTTCCAGGAAACAGAGATAGGAAAAATACCAAGAGACTGGAGAACGTTTTCCTTGAAGGAGGCTTTCGAGCTCTACAAAGGTACTACACCATCAACTAAGGATAGTAAATATTGGGGAGGAACTATTCCATTTGCTACTCCTACAGATATAACTGCTATAAATGATTTAAACATGATATACTTGACGAAAACTGAAAAGTACTTGACAGAGGAGGGTATTAGATCGAAAAATTTACGGATAGTCCCTAGAGGTTCATTGCTATTCACATCGAGAGCTACCATTGGCTATCTAGCAATAAATAAGGTTGACGTAACCATTAACCAAGGAGTAATAGCTCTAATCCCCAAAAGAAAGGATGTGAACATACTCTACTACTATTATTATTTGTTGGGAATGAGAAAGAAGTTCGAAGAACTTGCTGGAGGAAGTACGTATAGAGAGATTTCAATGGCAATGTTCAGTAAGACAGTCATCCCCCAGCCACCTCTTCAAGAGCAAAATAGGATTGCTAACATTCTATCTACAATTGATAGGGCTATCGAACTCTATCATGGGGAGAGGGAGAGGCTTGAGCGTTTGAAGAGGGGTTTGATGGATTTGCTTCTTACTGGTAAGGTTAGGGTGGTTGATGGCGATGTTGGTTCGTGAGGATGTTTACATGAGTGAGGTTTTTGAGGAGCTTCAGAGGCTTGGTTGGAGGTTTAGGGAGGAGATTTCGAACCGTAGGGTTGGGGATTTCGTTGACTGGGTTTTGTTTGAGGATGTCTTTAGAGAGATTAATGGTTTGAAGGATGAGGTTGATTTGAGGAGGAGGGGTTTGAGCTCAGGGGATGTTGGGGAGGTTCTAGGCTATGTTAGACATGCTCTCTCTACCGCTTCTGCACCTGAGGTTTTGAGGTTTTTGAGGGATGGTTTTTACTGGAGGGTTAGGGGTTCTGTTCTATGGTTAAAGCTCGTGGACTTCGATGTTGTCTCCCGTAACAGGTTTACCTTTGCTAGGGAGCCTTTGTTCCCTGGTAGGCGTGTTGACTCTAAGCCTGATTTCGTTCTCTACGTTAACGGTATCCCGTTGGTTGTTGTTGAGGTTAAGAGTGGTGTTAGAGCTGGTGGTTTGGAGGAGGCTTTAAGGCAGATTGCCAGGTATGAGGTTGAATCCCCGGAGCTCTTTAGATTTGTTCAGCTAGCTGTAGCCTATGTTGGTAGGAGTGAGTCCGTCTACAGGGCTACTCTCCCAAACTACCAGGGGGTTTCAAGGTTTACGCCTTATAGTAGGTGGTGTCCCGGGGAGGGTGTCTGCGATATATTCGATCTACTGGAGCCCGGGAGGTTGCTCGATGTAATTAGATGGTATACCTTCTTTAGGGGCGGGGATGAGAAGGTTATTGCTAGGTATAACCAGTGGAGGGCTTCTGAGAAGGCCTACGAGCTCATAAGAGGTTATCTTGTAGGCGGTAGCGGTGATAACAGGGGTCTTGTGTGGCACTGGCAGGGTAGTGGTAAGACCTACACGATGTTCTTCATAGCGTACAGGTTTTTCAAGACCTTCTTCGACAGGGATCCACTGGTCTTCTTCATCGTTGATAGGAGGGAGCTAGCTAGACAGCTCTACGACGACTTCATATCACGTCTCGGAGCCCCAGGCTTCATAGAATATGTTAGGGTGGTGGAGAGCATAGAGGAGTTGAGAGAGCTCCTGGAGAGGATCAAAGAGAGCGAGGAGAGCGGAGGGGTAACCCGGGGGGTTTACATAGTCCTAGTACAGAAGTTTAGACCTGATGCTCTAGAAGGCTTGAAGCCTATCAACAGGAGGGAGGTGCTCCTACTAATAGATGAGGCTCATAGGAGCCAGTATGGGGTGCTAGCTAGCACCATCAACAAGATACTACCAAACGCTATAAGGATAGCGTTCACCGGGACACCTGTATTCAAGTTCGAGAGGAACACGTTCAAGCTATTCGCATACCCAGAGAGGGGGGTGTGGTATCTCGATAAGTACTTCATAGGAGACTCTATAAGGGACGGCTACACACTACCAATAGTATACCAGGTGGCGGTGGAAAAGGAAGGTGTAAAGCTCCTAGTAGAGGAGCGTGAGATAAGAGAGCTTGTAGAACAATGGCTCAGGGTTAGCGAGGAGGCGGGGAGCATAGATGAGATGGCCGAGGAGGAGCTCGCAACCCCCACTCCTATGGTTACAGTGGATGAGATTAGAAAGAGGCTTAACAAGATAAAAGCCTTCCTGGAGAACGACGGGAGGCTTAGAATGCTAGCAAGATACATAGCTGAGAGGGTTGAAGAGGATACGGAGGGCTTCAAGTACAAGGCTATGGTGGTAGTTGCTAGTAGGAGGGCTTGCGTTAGACTCTGGAAGCATCTTGTAGAGGAGCTCAGGAGAAAGCATGGAGAGGGGGTTGAGAGGTGGGTTGAGGTCGTCATGACCTATACGGAGAACGACCCCGAGGAGATAAGGGAGTTTAGAAGAGGGCTCCAACGCAGGTGGTTGGAGCTCTCCGACATAGAGTCTGTGAATAGGGAGATACAGTATAGGTTTAAGAACGAGGAGTACCCGAGGATACTAATAGTAACCGATATGCTTATAACTGGGTTCGACTGCCCAGCACTAAAGGTCATGTACTTGGATAAACCACTATACGAGCACAGGCTACTACAAGCCATAGCCAGGGTTAATAGACCGTATAAGACCGGGGATAGGGATAAACAGTTCGGGTTAGTGGTAGACACTATAGGGCTGTTAGACCATGTTAGAAAGACCATACTAACCTACGAGACCATAGGGGATGCCACTATAGCCTCAGACATGGCCTCAAACGCTCTATCAAGCCTCGATAGGAGCTACGAGGAGTTCAGAGAGTTACTTGGTAAGCTGAAAGCTACTCTTAGAAACGGGGTGGTAGTGAGGGCTCACAGGGTATCAGTGGATTTAGAGGAGCTCCTAGCCATAGAGGATGAGGGGGTTCTAAAAAGGGTTCTAGAGGAGCGTGTGGACCCCGCTTTAAGACTGCTAGCTCTAGCCTATAGCGAGCCCCACGTCTACGAGGTCGTAGAGCTCATGAGGAGGGTTACTAGACTCTACGAAGCCCTAGGAGCTCACCCAGCTAAAGTTGATCACCGTAGAGAGTACGCTATAATACTCTACATGTACAGGAGGATTAGAAGCCTCATTAGAGGTGTAAAGCTACCAGAGGAGTTCTGGGATAGCATCCTAAAGCTTGTTCACGAGAAGACCGTGATATCGCCATTCCAGGTTATAAGGGAGGAGGAGGTAGGTGCCGTAGACGAGCTGGATCTTAGAGCTGTCTACGCTAAACTCACTAGAGCCGGGTTGCAGCCCTCGCACCACACTGTATCAGAGGCATTCCTATCCATTAGGAGCTTCCTAGAGCTTAAAATTGCGAACCCACTGTACAAGCACATATACGAGCATGTTAAGAGGCTTGAGAGAGAGTGGCTTGAGAGAGCCGGCGTGGATAGCGTCGAGAAGCTCCTAGAACTTTACAGGGAGCTCCTCACACACATAGAGGAGTCTAAGGCTATGAGTTTAGAGCAGAGGATAGTGCATGACGTGAGGGCCTTGATCGAGAAAAGGTATGGTGTTAGAGTAGAGTTGCCTAGAACGAGAGAGGCTCTCGGACTCGTGGTGAGAGAGTATAGTGGAGGACCTCTACTCGAGAAGCACGTAAGAGAGCTGAAGAAGGGGCTCCTAATGGATATAGCCAGAAGCCTTAAGGTAGAAGCTAGGGAGAAGGCTAGGCTTGTGGAGGAGATAGTAGAGGGTATAGCGAGGATGCTCCAAGATGAGGTTGGAGGAGCTGGAAAAGCTGCTAGCTGAGTGTAAGAAGCTTGTAGGCTACGAGGGCCCTGTGAGGATAGCCTTGAAGCCGTACAAGTTGAAGGCGGCAACAGCGAACATTAAGAGCAAGACGATAACCATTAACACCCACCTCCTAGACCTAGGAGAGGATGTCATAAGATACCTGCTTGTACACGAGCTAATACACCTAAAGCTGAACAGTAGATACCATGATAGCGTGTTCCACGAGGAGCTATTAAAGGTGATGTCCGAGGATGAGGTTAGGAGAGCTCGCCACATGATAATAGAGAGGCTACTAGAGATAAACAATGTGAGGAGAGGTAGGAGGAGCTCAAGCCCTAGCCTGGATTGAGGGTGGGTGGAGTACATGGGGAAGGCTAGGGTTAGAAGTGATGTGGGTAAGGTGGCTACCCCGCCTAGCGTAGCGTTACACATGGTAGCTAAGCTATTCAACCACACGACACCCCCTCCAGAGTCTAGAGTTCTAGATGCTGGCTGCGGCTCCGGGGTTTTCGTAGAGGCTATCATAGCCTATTTGAGGCGGAGGGGTGCTGAGATCCCCGAGATAGTATGCATAGATAATGACTTTAACCTGGTCAACATGGCTCGTAGGAGGTTTGAAGGCATGGATAGGGTTAAGGTTGTCTACGGGGACTTCCTAGCGGTTAGCGAAAGAGAGCTGGGAGGAGGGTTTGACTACATTATAAGTAACCCCCCATATGTATCCTACGAGGCCATAGACCCCAAGAGTAGGGATCTATACAGGAGGGTTTTCAAAGTCGCTAGGGGTAGGTTTGACATCTACATGTTGTTCTTCGAGAAAGCCCTTACACTACTTAAACCCAAGGGTAGAATGGTGTTTATAACACCGGAGAAGTACCTCTACGTACTCTCAGCTAGTAGCCTGCGAAGGCTCCTAGCAAGGTACGCTGTTGAGGAGATAGAGCTCGTAGACGAGAGGGTTTTCGGTGTCCTAGCTTACCCAGCTATAACCGTCGTACGTAAGGAGCCCCCCACAGGGCCTACAACCTTCAGGCTACGTGATGGGAGCGTTGTGAAGGTAACCCTGCCAGGCGACGGCCGGTCGTGGCTTCAAGTAGTAGAGGAGGCTAGGCTCGGCATTAGACAGCCTGCAAGATGTTATAAGCTGGAGAGGCTGGCATTGAGGATCAGCGCTGGGGTTGCAACTGGTAGGGATGAGGTATACGTGGTGCCGAGATCCACTCTACCCAAAGAGCTTGAACCATACGCTTACCCCACTGTTAGCGGTAGAGATCTATCCATGTTCAAACCGGGAGCCGTGATAGACTACAGTAGGCTGGAGTACGTAATGCTAATACCCTATGATCGTAACGGTAGACTACTAGGTGAGAGCGAAGCCAAACCCCTCATAGACTACCTTTCAAAGTACAGACAGGTACTTGAGGAGAGGGTTTCAGTTAAGCATAAGGGTAAGAAGTGGTATGCCCTACACGAAGACCCTCCCCTCAAGTACATCCTAAGACCAAAGATACTATGGAGGGATATAGCCTTAGAGCCCTCCTTCTACGTAGACGAGAGAGGGGAAATAGTGCCCAGACACACAGTGTACTACCTCGTACCCAGGGATCCCAACATGGTATACGTACTAGCAGAATACCTTAACAGTAGCGAGGTTAGAGAACAACTAAAACACCGCTGCCAGAGAGCGGCAAACAACTACATTAGACTACAATCACACATCATAAAAGAGCTCTGCATACCAGAGGATATACTAACCTCGAAAACCCACGCCGGGTTAACCGGGAGACTGCAGGTGTAAGCCCTTTGAGCGTCACAGACGAGATTCTAAGGAAGATACCCAGACCTAATTACAGTGAGCTCCCACAACTATATGAGAGCTTGGATAACATGGCGAGGAGGATTGGGAGTATACTAGAGAATTCAAAGCTCTTCGAACGGGAGACGGGTATAGTGAGGTTTGATAGGGCAAGCGGAGCTGATATAAGGGGGCTTATTATGGAGGATCCTAAGGTCATGGTACCATTCTTCACTACAATATGTGGTTTTAGTGAAAGAGAGCTAGAGAGACTTTACAACATTAAAGACGTGTACTCCCTAAGATCAGCTATAGATGAGAGGAAGCTGAACATCTTCGTTAGCATAATAGTGGAGCACCTACGACATCCTCTCAGCCTTGAAACGCTCCTATACAAGTTCTACAAGAACTGGGAGGAGCATCAAAAACGCCATTACAGAGGTCGGACCGCTGAAAGCTACGTAGTAGATTTCCTAAGGAGTAGAGGTTTTAACGTTGGAAAGGTAAAGGTTAGATGTGAGGGTAAGGAGAGGGAGATAGACTGCGCGATACCCCCCAGCCCTCACGAACCAAAGGTCATAATATTGATAAGAGGAGGAGTCCTCAGAGACCTCGCCAAGAGAGCAAAGGAGTATAGTGCTGAATTCGACGAACTATCAACGTGCTTCCCACAGGCAAGATTCGTTGTGGTCTATCTCGTCTCCCCCCATGAACGTGCTAGGATTAACGAGATAAGAATGAAGATAGAGGAGGAGAGGAGGGGTAAGAGACCCTACGATCTAGTAGTTCTTACACCGGAGGAGCTAGAGATATTGCTCGTGAAGCTAGGAGAGTGGAGTATAAAGCCTGGAGAGCTTAAAACTCAATCCTAGCCGTTGCCGTCCCCCGGCTTAATCACAACCTATTACTAGGCCTAGACGGCCTAAATGAGTGTCCATGGTAACCTTAAGGGCTGAATCATGTAAGGACTTAAAGAGTACCTGTGAGACACCTAGTGTACTCGGGGACCTGCTATCGTTAGGTAGAGGGGTTATGTGACCTTGACATGTAGAGCTTCACTAGCCGGTTACCTAAAAGAGTGTTTTTAGAAACTCTTAGCCACTACACATGTAGAGTGGACGGTAGCTTCCACTTATTGTTATCTGAAGCATAAATACCCTAAAGGTTACCATAAATGTGGGAGTTTAAGTGTAGAGGTGTTCCTAGTGATCTCTCGTATCATGGGCAGGGTTACTTTAACTGTTGGAGGTAGGAGTGTTGAGGTGGAGGCCCTCTTCGATAGAGGTGTTACTAGGAGTTTTGTGGATGTAGGTGTTGCAGAGAAGTTAGGTTATACCAGGTTTGATAAGCCTAGAGAGGTATTATTAGCGACTAGGGGTAGCAGGGCATACTTGTTGGAGAGCTTGTAGCAAGGGTTACAATTGAGGGTTTCCGAGCTCCCCTTAAGCCATGTATTCGGGGTTATAAGTGGGCTTAGGTACCCTGCTGTAATAGGTATGGATATCATGGAGCCCTATGAGATAGTATTGGATGTTAAGACTGGTAAAGTGTTCTTTAGAAGGTTCCCACCAGTCATGGAAATAGTGTAGTCTTGTTGCTGGGGGTTTAAGCCTTCCCGTACACTCTATGTCTGCTGATCCTCATCATTCCTATAGTTATAGTTATATACAGATTTATTAGTTCTTGCTGTCCTAGGATTGCAGGGTGTGGGTTTTGGGTTTGGAGGAGGAGCTTGAGTCTCTTAGCTTTAGCGAGGCCCCCTTGATCAGGGTTAAGCCTCCAGGCCCTAGGTCTTTGGAGCTCCTCTCCGCTCAGAGGGAGCTTGAAACCTCAAGTGTGATATACCCTAAGTTGTTCCCCTTCGCCATAGACTCTGCTATGGGTGCTACTATTAGGGATGTTGATGGCAACTATTACGTTGACTGGGTTGCCGGTATTGCTGTTCTAAACGTTGGTCATAGGAACCCCTATGTCCTCGAGGCTATCAGGAGGCAGCTCGACAAGTACTGGCATTGGATGAGCGAGATACCAAGTGAGGTTAGGATAGAGTTCCTTAAACGACTACACTCCATCCTACCAAAGGGTTTGAGGGGTAAAGCTAAGGTGATGACGTCTGTGACTGGAGCTAGCTCCTGTGAGGCCGCTATAGCCATAGCTAGGTGGGTTACGAGGAAATCCATGGTCGTAGCATTTGAAGGTGCATACCATGGAGTTCACCAAGGTGCCGTTATGCTTACTGCTAAAAGAAACTTACAACTATATGCAGGCGTCCCCCTAACCAACGTTGTTAGGGTCCCATACCCGTATCCGTATAGGTGCCCGTTTCCAGCAAGGGATGAGGAGGAGTGCGGGCTAGCAGTCCTAAACTACATAGACCATCTTCTTGAAGACCCCTATAGCGGTGTTGGCGATGTAGCAGCTATAATAGTCGAGCCGATCCAAGGCGAGGGAGGCTACATAGTACCACCAAAGGGCTTCCTCAAGGGCCTTCGTGAGATAGCGGATAGGCATGGTGTTCTACTAATAGTGGATGAGGTTCAAACAGGGGTGGGTAGGACTGGTGAGTGGTGGGCTGTAGACCACTACAATGTAACCCCGGACATAATGTGTATATCTAAAGCCATAGGAAATGGTATACCAGTATCATATGTTGCCTACAGGAGAGATCTAGATGAGAAGCTAGAAGAGGGGTTCCACTTTGGAACTTTTAGAGCGAACCCGCTAGCTCTGGCTGCTGGATCAGCCGTCATAGACTACATTGAGTCGAGAAACCTACTTGAGAGGACACGGTACATGGGGTCTAGAGCGCTCAAAAGGTTCCAGGAGATCATGGAGCAGAGCAGGATAATAGGGGATGTGAGGGGGTTAGGGTTCATGATCGGGATAGAGCTTGTAGAGGATAGAAGCTCCAAGAAGCCTGGAACACAGCTAGCATCAAAGCTGAGGAGGAAGCTCTTCGAGAAGGGGGTTCTAATGCACACGTGCGGCCACTACGCTAACGTAATGAGGTTCATGGCCCCACTAGTGATCACACAAAGGCACCTGGAGATAGGGCTTAACATATTCGAGGAAGCGGTGAGAGAGCTGGAGAGGGAGTAGCTAGCTTACAACAAACAGTTATTGGAGCTCCACTAGCTGAATCCATGCTACCAGGAGGTCCCCTTGGGGAATTCGTTCTTCATCGCTCTAGAGCTCTGGCGACCGTCGTCCGGTCATCCTTTAGGATATGTGTTTGCCTAAGCTTAAATCCCCTTATTTAAGCTCCAGCTACGCTCCCCCTCCTGGTGCTATGGTTTGGATGTGGATGTGCTGAGGAGTTTTGTTGAGAGTGTTACCGGTCCTGGTTTCGAGTATGTTGAGGCTCGTTTTCACAGTAGGGGGTTTACACAGTTATTCTTCATTAACGGTGTTCTTGCTGGAGCTCATACCGGTGTTGATTTGGGTGTCTCCTTCAGGGTCCTATACAATGGTGGTCTCGGGTTCTCCGCTACCTCTGATGTGACACGTGAGGGTCTTAGGGATGCCCTCTCCAGGGCTGTATCCTCTGCTAGAGCCTCATCGCTCCGGGTTAAGAGTAGGATCTCTATGAGCCCTGCTAGGCTTGGTAGTGCTAGCTATAGGGTTTTGGAGGTCAGACCCCTCGATGGCCTTAGTGTTGAGGATAAGATTAGGGAGGTTCAGGAGAGGGTTAAGGGTTTGGATGCCCCTAGGGATCCCGTTAGGTTGACTAGCTACACTGTCGTCTACAACGAGGTTGTAGAGCGTAAGCTAGTCGTTACAAGCGATGGAGGCCTGGTTGAGAGCGTTATACCCAGGGTCTCCGTAACGTACAACCTCTCAGCTACAACTGGTGATAGGAGGGCTAACAGGTGGAACATGGTTGCAGGCTCCGGTGGCTTCGAGCTAGTTGAAAGGCTTAGATTTGATTCGGAGATGAGGGGTGATGTTGAGAGCCTCTACGTAAACCTCGTTAAAGCAGGGAGCCCGCCACGTGGTAGGATGGATGTCATACTCTCACCAGAGATAGTAGGCCTATCAGTCCACGAATCCATAGGCCACCCTAGTGAAGCTGATAGGATCCTCGGTAGGGAGGCTGCACAGGCTGGTTTAAGCTATAGGAGGGGCTACAAGGACCCCATAATAGGCAGCCCCCATGTAACAGTATACGATGACCCGACGATACCGGATAGCTATGGCTTCTACCTATACGATGATGAGGGTGTACCCGCTAGGAGGAGGGTTCTAATAGATAGGGGTAGGCTTGGAGAGCTCCTACACAATAGGGAGACAGCCTCAGTCTACGGTGTTGAGAGCAACGCTTCAGCCAGGGCAACAGATTACAGGAGCGAGCCTATAGTCAGGATGGCTAACACCTACATGGCACCAGGGGATTACAGGTTTGAGGAGCTCCTAGAGGGTGTCAAGGAGGGTGTCTACATAAGGAAGTACATGGAGTGGAATATAGACGACTACAGGTGGGTTGCAAGATACGTTGGCCTCGAAGCATACATGGTGAGAAATGGGAGGCTTGAGGAGCCCGTTAGGGATGTAGTGTTGGAGATAAACACCAGGGACTACTATTCAAGCATAGACGCCGTAGGTAGAGACCTGGAGTTCTCGGCAGGGACCTGCGGTAAGGGGGAGCCATCGCAGCCCATGCCTGTGTGGATGGGAGGACCTCATGTTAGGCTTAGAGGGGTGGTTGTAGGGTGAGCTCTAGGAGCCTAGCAGAGTCTATAGTTGAGAGGCTTAGGGGGCTTGTTGACGAGTACATCGTAGCTATTGCAACCAGAGACTCGATAATGGTTAAGTACGCTAACGGGGAGGTAACGGTAACCCAGGCTTGGAGGGATTACATTGTAAGCGTTTACATGGCTAAAGCTGGTAGGATAGCAGTTTCAACCTACACATCCAGGGATCCGGTGGATGCCGTAGCTAGGACTGCGACGCTAGTGGAGAAGCTCCAGCCATCACCACTATACGCTCCACTACCCCAGCCAACGGGTAAACCCTCATCCGCCATGGACCCTAGGGTGAGGGATCTAAGCGTAGCCGGAGACGCGGTTAGGATCGTTGAGGATGTGGATGTAAGTGGTTACGGCAATGTAGCTGGGATGGTTAGCCTAGAGTACAACAATGTACACATGCTGGGGAGTAACGGGCTCGATGCAGGCTTCGAGGTTACAAGCTTCAACGGGTATATGAGGGTTTTCAGGGGTGAGAGTAGCGGTCAATGGGCTTGGGTTTCAACAGGGTACGAGCCGAGGCTAGCTTTAAAAGCCATAGATAAGGCTTGGGAGCTAGCAAACCTATGCTCAACACTACCACTGGAGAGGGTGGAGAGTGGCACCTATAGAGTCCTACTATCACCGATGGTAGCGGGGAACCTCATGGAGCACGTGGCGTTCGCAGCCTCAGCAGGCTCAGTCATATTCGGTCTAAGCTTCCTCCAGGGGAGGCAGAGGGGGGATGTTATAGCGAGCGAGAAGCTAACACTAAAAGATGTACCCCTAAACCCCAGCCTACCAGGCTATAGGAGTCTAGATGATGAGGGTGTAGCTACAAGAGATAAAGCTATAGTGGAGAAAGGCGTCTTCGGAGGGTTCCTACACAATACTAAAACAGCGAAGCTCGTGGGTGGGGAGTCGACGGGGAACGCTGGATGGGTACTACCAAGGGTTTTCAACATCGAAGTAGAGGGGGGCTCCCTTAGGGAGGAGGAGCTCCTAGAAGCCCTAGGGGATGGCGTGTACGCTACCAACAACTGGTACACTAGATTCCAAAACTACTTGGAAGGCGTGTTCTCAACCGTGACCAGGGATGCTCTCATAGTAGTGAGGAATGGTAAACCGGTAGCATGCTCTAGGAGAGCCAGGCTAACGGGGAGACTACCGGAGCTCATAGCGAACATAGAGGAGCTATCGAGGGAGAGATGGCCCATACAATGGTGGGAGGTTGACACGCCATCCATAGTACCCCATATCCTCGTATCAAAGCTAGGTGTTACCATGGAAAGCTAGCCGGCGACCCTACACCTGGAATCAGAAAATGTACCTCCTGAACCTCCTCTTCCTCCTCTTCACCTTCACCCTCGGCCCAAGAGCCTTGGCTATTCTAGCTATCCTCTTGGGTAAGCTTATTTTCCTGTGTTTTAGTATGCTTGCTATGGTTAGCCTCCTATACATCCTATAGGTCCTCCACGCTGTATTACTGCTCTGCGATGTGGGGTCCCAGGGCCAGTCTTTTAGCCCTGTAATCCCCGCTATGTACGCTTTTAACGCTCTTTCAAGCCCTGAACCGTAACCCCCCTCTAGTACGGATACCACTGCTTTGGCTTTAGTGGATAGCATTCGACCTATGGTGTAGTAGAATCTCGTCCCCACGTTCATTAGAACCATCTCGTTATCACCTCTATACGCGTCGAACCCCGCCGAGACTACTATGTAGTCTGGCTTCCAAGAGTCTAGTATGGCTTCCACAAGCCTTAGGGCATTCCTGTATATGTCGTCGCCTGCCATGTGGGGGGTTACTATGTTGACCTTAGTCCCAGCACCCTCACCCTCACCTACATCCTCGGGGTACCCTGTGCCCGGGTATGATACCGATGGGTCGACGTGGATGTCTATGTGTAGGATGCCAGGGTTACTGTAGAATATCTCCTGGGTTCCATTACCATGGTGTACGTCAAAGTCTATAACAGCAACCCTACCATGGTCTGAGAGCACTCTAGCCACTAGTGCTGTTGCATTAAACAAACAGAACCCCATACTAGGAGCTCCCATAGCCCTCCCACTCACCCCAGCATGGTGGCTTGGAGGTCTACCTAGGATGAAGCTACTAACACCCCTAAGAGCTAGGGTTACAGCCTTCTGACTTGCACCAGCAAGCCTCCTAAGGGACTCCAGGGTGCCCCTCGACACATAGGTATCCCTATCGAGCCACTCAAACCTACGAGTTCTGAGTATTAGCTTAACACGTTCAACGTAGACTATATCGTGAACCCTTTTAAACACCTCAAGACTACCCCTAGGAGCACCCACAACAGATACCCTATTGCCGGGAGTGGAGCTCGCAACATCCATTACGCTCTTAAGAGCTATATCGAGCCTCCGAGGAGCCTCAGGGTGCTTCACCTGACCTGGATCATGCTCCTTGAAATCGCTGTGATAGAGTACAGTTAAACGTCTAACCATAGCCTCCCAGCTACCCCTAACACTAGCCCCTCTGGATAGGAGTTCAACTAAGATATTTAACCTTTAACATCGTAGAGGTTACCATTAAAATGGGGGGAAGGCGAGTTTATGGTACAAGCGTTGCTACCCACCATAGGGAGGAGCCTGTATAGGAGGGCCTGCCCTAACTGTGGTGGTACTATAAGTGAGGCTAGGCTAAACCTAGGCCTCCCATGCGAAAGGTGTATGCCTAAGGTTGGTGGAGAGGGTGCTAGCGTAGAGGATATCTACAAAGCTCTTGTAGAGAATGGAACGCTAGGTAGGTTCAAGGAGATATACGTTCTAGAAGAGGAGGCTAGGAGGCTATCCCAGTTCTTCGAGAGAACCCTAGGATACCCCCCATGGGGGGCTCAGAGGACGTGGATTAAGAGGTTTGTTAGAGGTGATAGCTTCACCATAATAGCTCCAACCGGTGTTGGTAAAACAACATTCGGTGTAATAGCATCCCTGTACCTAGCCTGCGAGAAGGGTGAAAAATCGTACATAATAGTGCCCACCACAACCCTGGTAGTGCAGGCTGAGGAGAAGGCCCGAAGTCTAGCTTCAAATGCCGGGTGCACTCCGAGGATCATAGCCATCCATGGTAAGATGAGGAAGGCTGAGAAGGAGAAAGTCCTAGAGCTCTTGAAAACAGGGGATTTCGATGTACTGATAACAACCATAGCCTTCGCTAGGAAGAACCTGGAGCTCCTCGAAGGTCTAAGGTTTAAGCTCGTATTCGTCGACGACGTAGATGCTGTCCTTAAGAGTGGGAGGAGCGTGGATGCCATACTAAGGATAGTGGGGTTTAGCGGAGAGGATATAGACGTGGGCCTTAAAATCCTTAGTATCCAAAGGGAGCTAGCGAGGCTCCAGGAGGAGAGTGGAGAGGACGGTCAGAGAGGGAGGGTTGAGGAGCTTAGGAGGGAGCTGGAGGAGTATAGAGGTAGGCTTAAGGGCAAGAGTGGGGTTTCAAGATTAATAGTTAGTAGTGCTACTGGAAGACCTAGAGGGTCTAAGGTTAGATTGTTCAGAGTCCTCCTAGGCTTCGAGGCCGGGGGCAGGGGGGATGTAGGTTTAAGGAATGTTGTTGACGCCTACGTGATCCCAAGGGGTAGTGTTGAGGAGGAGGTTGTAAGGATTGTTAAGAGACTCGGCTCTGGAACCCTAGTCTACGTGCCATTAGATCAGGGTATTGAGGGTGCTGAGAGGCTAGCAGAACTCCTCAGGAATGCTGGGGTTAACGCTAAAGCCTACCACGCTAGAACCCCCTTCAGGGTCCTACGTGAGTTCATCGACGGCGAGGTGGACGTCCTAGTAGGGGTGGCTAACTACTATGGGGCTCTCGTTAGAGGCATAGACCTACCTAGGAGGGTTAAATACGCTGTATTCGCTGGAGTCCCTAGACATAAATTCTCAGCTGATATAGGAGAACCGCATCCAACCAGGCTTGTGAGGATCCTCTCGCTACTATCAGAGGTTAAGGTGAATGATGTGGCTGAAAGTGCTAGAAGGTATCTAGCCGAGATAAGGAGGATGATTAGGAGGTTCAGCCCAGCATACCTACAATTCCTAACAGATAAGGTTCTAGAAGGGGATGTGGAGAGCGGGGGGAGGAGTGCTAGGATACTAGCTGAGGCCTACAACTTCGCTAGAAGAGCTCTAGAGGATGAGGATGTTTGGAGGGAGCTAGAGGCTAGAAACGATGTGGGTGTTATAGTCGAGGATGGGAGGAGGTACCTTCTAGTAGCTGATATCGCTACGTACATACAAGCTAGTGGTAGGACGAGCAGGCTTTACGCAGGTGGTATAACGAAGGGGTTCAGCGTAGTAGTCGTAGATAACATGAACGTCTTCAGAGGCCTAATGGAGAGGGGTAGAACCATAGCTGATATAGAGTGGAGGGAGATAGAGGACATAGAAACCGATAGTTTTGTAGATAACCTTATAAAAGAGATAGAGGAGGATAGAGAGAAGGTCTCGAGGATCCTAGAAGGTAAGATCGTTGTAGGAGAGCTTGTTAAATCAGCTCTACTCGTAGTCGAGTCTCCTAACAAGGCTAGAACCATAGCATCCTTCTTCGGCCAACCAAGCGTGAGGGTGTTCCCCGGAGGTCTTAGGGTTTACGAGGTTACAATACACAACCTAACCCTATCTATAGCCGCTAGTGGAGGCCATGTATTCGACTTGGTTCCCAGAGCTTTAGAGAACGATATACCGGAGAGCCTAGGCGGCTTAGTCGAGGGCGACATGTTCGGGGTTCTCCTAGCTAGAGGTAACGGGGGTAGATTCTTCATCCCAGTATTCTCTAGCATAAAGAGGTGCCTTAACTGCGGCCACCAGTTCACAGATGATAGGAGTACGTGCCCCAGATGTGGCGGTCCAATGATCAGGGATTCACTCAACATAATAGAGGATTTGAGGAGAGTTGCATGGGAGGTCGATATGGTGCTAGTGGGGACGGATCCCGACACGGAGGGGGAGAAGATAGGATGGGATATAGCACTTCTACTAAAACCATTCAACAAGAACATCTACAGGCTTGAGTTCCACGAGGTTACTAGGACAGCCCTACTAAGGGCTCTAGAGGATGCTTTAAGAGAGCGGAGGGGCATTAATGAGAAGCTTGTGGAAGCCCAGCTGGTTAGGAGGATTGAGGATAGGTGGATTGGCTTCACACTATCACCACTACTCTGGTGCTACTTCTGGCCCAGCTACTGTGAGGAAATGAGGGTTAAGGGGGTGTACGCTGAGATTGAAGGATGTTCTGAGAAGTACAACTTCAACCTAAGTGCTGGGAGAGTTCAAACACCAACACTGGGATGGGTTGTTGAGAGGTATGAGGAGTCTAAGAAGCCCATCAACGTCTACACCATACTCCACAATGGCGCTCGCCTTCTTGTATTAAGAGAGGATGAGATCCCCCCCGTGCTTGGAGGCGAGCTTAAGAGGGCTGCTAGGAAGGGAGAGGGGGTTGAGATCAGCGTAAGGGAGGTTTCAAGGGAGGATGATGTGGTGAACCCGCCGCCACCATACACTACTGATGCCATGATAGCTGATGCTAGTAGGCTACTCGGCATGGGAGCCCCTGAGACTATGAGGATAGCCCAGGACCTATTCGAGTGGGGTCTCATAACATACCATAGGACGGATTCCACGAGGGTTAGCGATAGGGGTTTAGAGGTTGCTAGGGAGTACCTTAAGGGTAGGTTTGGAGATCTAGCTTCAACCCTCTACAAGCCACGTAGGTGGGGTGAGGGTGGAGCACATGAGGCTATAAGACCCGTCAAGCCCATAGATGCAGGCACACTCCAGCTACTCCTAGAGGAGGGTGCTATCGAGCTCCCGGGGAGGCTGACACAGAGGCATCTTAAACTCTACGATATGATATTCAGGAGGTTCATTGCTAGTCAAATGAAGGAGGCTAATGTGGTTAGAGTAACGTACGAGATAGACATAGGGGGTTATAAGTTGAGGCATTCAAGGATAGTGGGTTTCAAAGCCGACGATGATGTGAGCAGGGGCTTCACAATACTCTGGCCTAGCGTGAGAGTAGAGGAGCCCCTTAAGCCAGGCCCTCTAACGGTTAGAGTCTCTGCTAGAAGGATTAGAGCTAAGCCACCCTACACCGAGGGGGAGCTTGTTGAGGAGATGAAGGCTAGGGGTATTGGGAGGCCTAGTACTTATGCTAAGATAGTTGAAACACTACGTAGGAGAAGGTACATTATACCCTTGAAGGGTAAGAGGGGGTATATTGTAGCTAGTAGGAGGGGGAGGTATGTCTTCAGATTCCTGACGAAGGTGCTGGCTGAAGCCTCTGAGGACGAGTACGGATACCTCGCTAGCCACCTGAGGAGGGTTCCACAGCTTGTATCAGAGGAGAGGACTAGGATTCTAGAGAAGCTCATGGACGCTGTTGAGGAGGGTAGGATGGATTGGATCGAGGTTCTAGGGGGTATCTACAGTGAGGTGGAGGGACTCTCCCTCCCTATAAGGCTTGTTATGCTTAATGAGAGTAAGGCAGGTGTAGAGGTTCCAGATAGGCTTAGGGAGTGTCTCGGGAAAGCTAGGATGGTGCTCATGGGAGAGGTTTAGCATATGAAGGTGGCGATGGGGATCATATACGAGAAGATCAGGCTTGACGCTAAGAGGAGTAATGCTAAGAAGCTGGAGGAGGCTATAGCAAGGCTTTTAAAGGAGCACGACTACGTTAACATCGTCGTGCTACCAGCATACCCCTTCACAGGCCCCCTCTCGGTCTACGATCAAAGTAAGGTTAGAAGGTTCGTGTGGAATAACGCTGAGAGGATAACCACCAACATTGCTAGATTGAAGCACTCCAGCACGGCCTCAACAATAGCTAGGTGGAGCTCCGAGTACAAGGTGTTCATAGTAGGAGGACCTATAATAGAGAGAGCCGGGCCCAAGATATACCTAACAGTTATAGCAACATCGCCGGAAGGAGAGATTATAGGAAGGTATAGGAAGGTTAGTTTAAGTAGACATGAAGAAGAAGCCGGGATAAGTAGTGGGAAGCTTCCAGGTCTAATACGCTTTGATAAGCTCGACACTACAATAGGTGTCTTCGTAGAAGATGATATAGCATACCCGGAGCTATTCAGGGTAATGCAACTAGGGGGGGCCAACCTAGTGTTAGGCTTCGCCCTCCCATACCAATCACCCTTCCTAGGAGGGATAAAACAGGTGGGGCCTAACACCTTCTCGATGGACCTAGAGACGGAGGCTAGCTTCCTCCTAACAAGAAGCAAGGAGACAGGATTACCCATAATACTGGTGGGGGGAGCAGTAGAGACAAGTGGTAGTAGGGAGAAACTCTACGTAATGCCCATAATACCTGTAGAGCCGGATACAGGGGTCATAAAGGATAAGATAAGGGGTGTTGACGATCTAGGGACTAGCGTGATCGTAGAGATAGATACGACAATAAGCAAACCTAGATCCATAGGGTTTATCGACCAAATAGCATTAAAAATGACATGCAAGGCTGTGGAGAAAGGCGGTGAGGAGGAACTACTAGATATGCACTCCTAAACCCGTCATCCTAGGAGAGGTTAGAACCCAAGCTCCCTAGCCTTGGAGACAACCACTACTTCATTAATTTAAAACACCTCTGAACCCTCATGATCACCGGTGCAAAAACGCCTGGATGCTCGGTACTTGAGGATACTTTATGGTTTTAGCCTAAGGCATTACACCTACTGGAACGGTAGCTCAAGATCAGTTAATCCGTTTACTGAGGAGAGGCTGTAAGCTACAGTCTCTAAGCAATCTAACCGTGGCGAGTAGGCTAATGGCGGCTTCGAGAGGTAGAGCAGTCTTAAGGGTTACATGCGTGGACGATGGAACCACAGGGAGGAGATTGTAGGAGGAGAGCTTACCTAGAAGCACCTATACCCGGATGAGAACCCCCACGACTTTATGGCTCGGCCGAGGCCTGCGAGGATCGGTTCCAGCTAATACACACTAGGGTTTGACCCACAGCGGTGTCTGATAGTTAGCAGGGGGCGGACATGGGAGCCTTCTTTAACTCTGTTAAAGATATTTAAGGCTCGTTTTATGTTATAAATAAGTGTGTGGTGTTGGAGGTTGAGCGTTAACATTATCAAGAGGCGTGTTCAGAAACTAGGAGGGTCCAGCTTGATAATAACTCTGCCCAAGTCCTGGGCTAGGAAGATTGGTTTGGATGTCGGGGACACTCTTATCATAGTTGATGAGGGTAGTCACCTGAAGATATTCCCACCGGACTCTAACATGGTTCAGATAGCTGAGACTATAAGGTTAAGGTTACCCCAGCATCTTGTAGAAACTGGTTTAACACCTCTCATCGACTGCTTGTACGTTAAGGGCTATAAGAGGTTTATTGCCCAGCTACCTCAAAGCGAGCCATCCGACGTTGTATTAAAGCTCGTCGACGAGGCTAAAAAGCATCCTAAGGTTAAGAGTGTTAACATGGGGTTTAACGAGATAGTAATCTCCTTTGATGGAGTCGAGCCTGAAACCCCCCTAAGGCTCATCAAACAATACAATGCTAAGATACAGGAGCTAATGGATGTGATAGAGCAGGCTAAAAAGAAACCCGTTAACCCTGATGTCATTAGAAGGCTTGCTAGTGAGGCAGAGGATCTAGCTAGAACAATAGGTAGAACCCTCAGGAAACATGGGCTAACCATATGTGAAGCCGACTCCATAGACCCTAGTGTAGCTACACCTCTAACAATAATCCCCCACATGCTAGAGCACGTATACGAGGAGCTTTTAAAGCTCGACGAGACCCCAGAGGATTTGATAAGAAAGCTTAAAACAGTACTATTGGAGGCGTTCGGAGGGCTATCGAATAAGAGTAGCAGAAGAATAACAATGGCCTTAAAGCAGGCAGAGGATCTGAGAGCTGAAGCCGATAGTGTGGCAACAGTTAAACCAAAACTATCCAAGCTAGCAGGGCTGATAATAGGGATAACACTACTGGTAAGGAGCGTAGGGGAATCAACACTCTGTGAGAGCGTTTCGAAAGAGTAGCACTCTAATACTAAAGATTTAAAACCGTAAGATGGAAAGTGCAGAAAGGGAGCGATGAGCTAGCTTAACTTACCTGATATAATGAGGAGGAATCCGGGAGGCGAGCTCCTCTCATCCACCGTTACCATTAAAATTTAAAAATACCTAAGGGTACACGGCTGTAGAGTCGGTGGTGTTAAGGTGGTTGTAGTAAGCTTCATAGAACCCCTTGATTACGGGACTGAGGCTTTGTACACGGTGTTCCTCTCCATCTACGTCCTCCTCGTTATATTCGCAACGTTACCCGTCTACAAGATCCTCATCTCAAGAGGTATTTCGGAGAACTCCGCTAGGTATTATGCTAGGAAGCTTATACACATGTTCGCTGGGGGTATGGTTGCCATCCTCGTCCCACACCTGTACACATCACCTTTATTCCCACTCCTAGCCTCCATAGCTTTAGCCGTACTCTTAACCATAGCTAGGAGGTATAGGCCCCTCTACTGGTTCCAAGCACCTGATAACGCCTACGAGGTTAACTTCGTCCTAGCCTGGGGTTTAACCATCTTCATACTATGGCACATATACCCTGACCCCTTCGTCGCAGTACTACCAGCGATATTCATATCCTACGGTGATGCTGTTACAGGGATCGTTAGAAACGCTATATTCGGCTACAGGACGAAACACTGGTACGGCAACCTAGCAATGGCCATCGTATGCATACCCGTAGGCTACATGTACGCTGGACTCTACGGGCTCCTAGCAGCAATAGTAGCTGTTATAGTTGAGAGGATCGAGGTAGGACCTATAGATGATAACATACTCATAGCGTTCACATCAATGGTAATCCTAGCATACCCTTACATAGGCTACATACTGTGACCCCGCCCCCCATCCCCGGAGGACTAGCCTTGCGCCAGGCCCCCCGAGCGGTTTATCAGTCTGTTCAGAGGCAAACCCTCCATTTCTCTACTGGATCCACATCCTAGAGGTATTGCTTCCTCAGCTGGCAGGGGGCCGCCTGCCTAGGGGTAGCAACCCCCAGGCACCGGGCATCCTGTACCCCAGCTAGAGCTTATGAACTCCTCATAACATGGTAGTTAAGACTCCCGGGATGCTGGGGGCCATCCTGACGAAGGGAGTAGGGTTGCCCCTAACTGTGATTGGTAAAACCCTTGTCTCAACTTGCATGGATTTCCACGATATCACCGTCCTCTAATACGTGATCTCCCCCAACCCTCTGGCCTGGGTATTTAACGCTCTTACCCCATACCCTAGCGTATTTGAAGTTCTTAGCTAGCCTAGCGTGGACCATCCCGGCAACCTCTATGACGGTTACACCCCTCCTAACAACCAGAGGTCTTGGGTCCGGCTCTTTATTAGGGCTCTTAGTGTAAACTCTTATTAAATCCAGCTTCTCGAACACCATCCTGCCTACGGTTTCGAGGCCTAGCCCTCTTTCAGCCGACACGGGTACTATGGGTACATCTCCTGGTATGATTTTTGATAGCCTTTTTAGGACGTCTCCGGGCTCGTCCACTAGGTCGATCTTATTAACTAGGACTATGGCTGGTTTGTAAACCTTAGATGTTATTATGGCTGACTCCACATCATCGAGGGTGACATCGCCTTCAACCTCGACCACTGCATTGTAGATCCTATAGCTGGCTAGGAGCTTAGCTAGGTCGTCTACTGTAAACCCTAGGAGCCTCCCAGGCCCTACTACCTTGACCCCCTCAACACCCCTACTCCTCCTAACCCTCACGACCCCCTTGAGGCGTGTCACAACTATACCCCTACCCTCCAGTAGGTCTAGAGTTCTCCTAACAACATCCTCTAGGTCTACGAGATCCACGCTGAACACGAGGACTATAGCGTCAGCGTTCCTAGCCAGCCCTAAAACCCTGTTATTCAAACTACTATCTGTATCTACCAGGTTTAGGGGAGGTGTATCCACAAGCTGTATCTGCACATCCTCGTAGACCAGCATCCCGGGTATCGGTGTCTTAGTGGTGAACGGGTAAGGTGATATCTCGGGCTTAGCGTTGGTAAGCCTAGCTAGGATACTACTCTTACCAACATTAGGAGGCCCTAGTAGGACAACCTGAGCAACACCCCCCTTCTCTACGAAAAACTGCGGGCCACCACCGCCAACCTTCTTCCTCTTCCTGAGCTCAAGCTCCTCACGGAGCTCCGCAAGCCTCCTCCTAGCCCACAACATTATATTCTCGGTACCCTTATGCTTAGGAACACTGCTAATAAACTCCTCGAGAGCCCTAATCTTCTCCTCAATGGTCCTAGCCTCACTGTACTTAGCAAGCTTAGCCTTAGCCTCGGCAGGTAGATTAGCTGGCACGAGGCCAGCACCACCACTATATACTAGGGTAGCCTTAACTTAAATGACCCTACGGGCTTAAACGAAATAGGAGAGCTCTAGCACCTACACATTCTAACGACCTCAACAAGACTTGAGGAGAACGCCTTACCAACCCTGGATAGATAGCCTAATACCTTATCCTCCACAACCCGATCTCTAACACTAACATTTAACCACCAAACCTCCCCTAATGGCTCCAAAGAACCTAGCTCTAGCAACCTCCTAGCTATAACCCTAGCCATCTCAACCTCATCTAAAACCATAGCATCGATAACCTGCTCCCACACCTTCTCCGCAACCCTATAGGGTACTATGAGGGAGGCTAACCTCAACATTGGGGAAAAAGGCATGCCCCTTCTACCCTCCTCAAAGTACCCACTGAAACCAGCTATCTCAGTCAAACCCCTAATCTGATCCTCTACTCTAACCTCAGGTTTAAGTTCACAACCTAGAGGCTCCCTACTAAGCCATCTAGAATCTCTCACTAGGAGAACCCTCCTATACGGAAGGTCTAACCTCGTCCAGAAAAACGCGTCTAACCCGAGCCTCCTCCCCGAGACTCCAACTAGGTTATATGGTATGGAGAGCACCGCGCCCAGACCTCCACGTAGAAGGTGGCCCCCTATCCTAAATAGATCTCGAATTAGCATCGAGCATCCACTAGAGCTAGCGCCCTCCGCTAGCCGTACACTTCTACTTAGATTT
>JAPYWV010000006.1 GCA_028276165.1 Acidilobaceae archaeon | reverse complement strand
TGGAGCTGTTATAGGGGAGGAGGGCTCGGTTAAGAAGGAGATATCGAGGAGACTCGGGGTCTCCATAAACATTGACACTGTTAACTCCATGGCCGTCATAGAACCTGAGGCTGACAACACACCCCCTGTTAACGTTGTTAAGGCTGCCGAGATAGTGAAGGCTATAGCCTACGGCTTCACACCAGATAAGGCTATGAGCTTGCTGAACGAAGACTACGTACTCATAGTTGTTGACTTAAAGGAGCTCCTAGGCGATAAGGAGAACCACCTGAGGAGGGTTAAGGGGAGGATCATAGGGGAGGGTGGGAGGGCTCGTAGAACGCTTGAAGGGCTCACAGGCACGTACATTGTTGTTGGGGAGTATCATGTGGCCATCATAGGCGAGTATGAGAGGGCTATGGCTGCTAAGGAGGCTGTGGAGATGCTAGCACAGGGTAGGATGCATAGTACAGTCTACAGGCACCTTGAAACCCTAATGAGGGATATCAAGAGGAGGGAGAGGCTTAAATTCTGGAGTGGGGGAGTCTGAGGTGGGCACCTCGAAAAACCCCCTAGAGGTTACCGAGAGTGATGGTTTGGTAGTACTGAGATTCAATAGACCTGAGAAGCTTAATGCCCTAAACCTGGAGCTATGGGTGATGCTAAGGGATACCCTGGTTGAGAAGTGCTCCGGTAACGCAAAGGCCCTAGTGCTAACCGGGAGTGGTAGAGCCTTCAGCTCGGGCGACGACATTGGGGCTATGCTGAACCTAAAAGACGTCGATGAGGCGTTAAGCTTCTTCAACACCATCAAGAGTGCTTTTGAAGCTATAATCAAATGCCCTAAGCCCATCGTAGCAGCCGTTAACGGTCTTGCTGTGGGAGGGGGTGCTGAAATACTACTACTCGTAGACTACGTCATAGCATCTAGGGGATCCTGGATTTCATTCCCAGAGGCCAGGCTAGGCCTCATACCACCAATCCTCTTAACCCTAGGTGTTGACGTGCTAGGCTTGAGGTTAGCTAGGAGGCTTGCGTTGACCGGTGAGAGGGTTAGTGTAGAGGAAGCCCTGAAGATGGGGTTGGTAGATGAGGTTGTAGAAGAGGGGGAGCTAATGGATGTTGCCTTTAGGAGGGCTCTGGAACTCTCAGATAAGACTACAGTGGAGGCGTTAAGGGCCCTTAGGGAGATCCTCTACGTCAGGTATAGGGTTGCTGTAGATGAAGCTCTAAGACTACTAGCACTCCTAACCCAAACAGGGAGCTCTAAAGAGTTAATGAGAGCGTTCCTCGAGAAGAGGTTTAAACCTTAGCCTGCTAGAGAGTAACCAGGGGCTATGATAGGGCCTGCGACGATACGAGCTCCTAGAGGGCCGTGAGATGGAAGAGCCGATTGAGCCCCCCTACGGGTGGGAGTGCCGTTTAAGGGTAGTTGGGGGTGCTAGAGCCCTAGACCCTATACTAGCTGACCTAAAGAGGGTTTTCTACGAGTACAATAGGGTTATAAGGGGTACAGGCTACTACCTGAAGCCCGTCCATAAGGTTTATAAGCGTGTTGGCGGCTTGGTGAGAGTCTACGAGTACTATGGGAGGTATTGGTGGAGGCTTACCAGGAGGGGTGGAAGGCTTAGGTACGTGTACTCAGGCACCATTAAGCCTAGGGGTGTCCCCGTAGACCCGCCAAGCAACCCGTTGGAGGGGCTCTCGTTGATAAGAGAAGGTGGAGATGTCATTGTCAGGTGTTCTGATTTCGATAGATTCGCTAGAGTGTTCGAGGGATATCCTGTTGTTAGAGAACCCTAGTATCTTACCCTCAGCCTAACCCTATCACCTATCCTAACACCTAGGAGCTCCCCCGCATTACCCTGGTTGACAGCTACCTCTACGTAGCCGAAGCTGTTCTCGTACACCACGAGCTCCCCCTGCGGGACACTTGAGAATGTAACACCTATCTGTGCTCTAAAGAGCCCCCTCTCTGTCTGGAGCTCCACCTCAACAGCGTCACCTAGGTTCAGGTCACCTGGTTTACAGCTTAGAACAACGTTGCCGAACTTGTCTATGTAGATAACCTTTACATCGTAGACCCCGTCTCCACCCTCAACACTGTGTATGCTTAGCTTAACCAGGTCACCCTCGCTTATAGGCTCACCTAGATCCTCTAAGTCTACCGAGTCCAGGAGGGCTGCTACTGGAGCGAATAGATCTCTACCGTGGAACGTGTAGCTTAGACTCCACGAGTGAAGCTTCCCAGGGAACCTCCCTGATACCAGTCTAGCCACCTTATCAAATCTAAGCTCAACACCCCTCCTGAAACCCTCAGACTCTATAGCAGGGTATAGGAGGCCGTTATCAGGTCCTACGAAGAAGTAGTCCCCAGCCTCAACAGCAATAGGCCTCCTAGGGCCCCCCACGCCCGGATCTACAACACCAACAATTATGGAACCCTTAGGAAGCCACCTATAGGTAACAGCTATAACGTAGGCTCCAGCCAGGACATTGTAGCTTGGAACACTGTGCTCCAAATCAACAACCTCAACATCGGGGGCAAGACCCTTAATAACAGCCCTGAGAACACCAGCATAATGCCCCTCACCATAATCCGTTACAAGCCCAATAAACCTCCTCACCAAATCAACCACCCTCAACACAAGGCCCAAGCCATGGAACTAAACTGTCATAACCCCACTTCGACTTAAACTCCCTCCATCTCTCCATAAACCATCCTGGAACCCTAGGGTTCCTCACTATATCGTAGTAATCATAGGGTTTAAGATCTAGAACGGGGGTCCCCGTCCAGGCATCCAACCCCCTAACCTTAATCCTAGGCTTCTCCAAGGAGATAAGCTCAACCACTGTAACCCCTATGGGGTTAGGTCTAGGCGGAAACCTGGTAGCGAATATGCCGACCTCCGGGTACTTCTCGAAACCCCAAGGTCTAACCTTGAGCTTAACCTCCTTCTCCTCGTGCATCCAGTATACGACTATTATATGGGAGTACTCGTTAAGTCCTTCGAGGCCGTCGGCGAACTCATCGAAGACTCTGATCGTAGAGATTACATCGTATCTCGACCTCCCAGCCTTACGCTCCTTAGGTCTTTCGAGACCCTCCTCTACAACTCCAATAGGATTAAGGCATACAAGCTCACTCACACTCAAACTCAGCACCATCACTACTCTTCAAGGGCTAAAGTTAATTATCCTAAAGTGTGCTTTGTGCGAGAGCTCCAGGACACTTAGGTGAAGACGGTGTGCTTGTTTTGAATTAAAACTTATATGCCGAGGGTCGCTGATATTAAAGCTCAGGTGTTATCCGTGGACCTAGCTGAGGTTATTGGTAGGGTTAGATTTGTTGCTAACGTGAATGCGTGTGAGAAGGATAAGCTTGTTGCCTTTAACTGGAATGAGCCTGGTAGGTGGGAGGTCTTCCTCTACAGGGTTGATGATGGTTCTATAATAAGGGTTACTGACAGCCCTGAGGGTAGCTTGGACCCAGAGCTATCCCCTAAGTGTGATAGGCTACTATATCATAGGGATAGGGGTGGTGATGAGAGGTTCCAGGTTATAGTCAGAGATCTAGCCTCGGGTAGGGAGGAGGATGTAACTAGAGACCCGGAGTATTACCACATGTACGCTACGTTTAGCCCTGATGGTGAGAGGATAGCCTTCACATCTAATAGGAGTGGGAAGCCCGCTCAACTTCACGTCTACGAGTGGGGGTTGATTAGGGAGGTTACTGGGTGGAGTGAACCAGTCTTCTTCTTTGAATGGCTTAGCAGGAGAGAGCTTGTCTATGTCAAGGGCTGGTATAACACTGAGGTTAGGCTTGTTGATGTGGAGAGCGGTGTTGACAAGCTATTACTACACTTTGAGGGGGCTGAGACGTTTATCGGAGGTGTTGATAGGGAGTCTAGGAGGGTTCTCTTCTACAGTAATGTTGATGAGTGGTTTGACATTGGAGAGATTGACGTTGATAGTGGGAGGTGGAGGTGGGTTTACAGGAGCTCGAGCGAGAAGGAGTCCCCGGAGTACTATGGGGGCTCGGTAATCTTCATAGAGTTCTCCTCCGGCAAGAACTGGCTTAGGATGCTCAGGGATGGTAAGCTGGAGACCCTGGATTCAGGTGTCTCAGACATAGCCGTTGATGGGAGCCTCCTAGCGTACACTAAGACGACATCAACACAGCCAAGCGCTCTAGTAGTCAATGGTAGGGTTGTGATTGATACTACTCCTGAAGAGCTTAAGGGGAAGCTTGTTGGAGTAGAGGCTATCAAGTACGAGAGCTTCGATGGCAGGCTTATAGAGGCTATAGTCTATAGGCCTAGCAACTGGAATGGTAGCACGGTTATACACATACACGGGGGGCCTGATGCACACGAACTAGACCGGTGGAGCCCTGTAAGCCAGCTTCTAGCACTACAAGGCTACATGGTCATACTACCAAACTATAGGGGTAGCACTGGGTACGGGAGATCGTTCCTACACCTAAACGATAGAGACTTGGGAGGCGGGGATCTAAGGGATGTTGTTGAGGCAGCTAAACTGGCAAGGAGGATGGGTGCTAGGAGGGTTTACGCTCTAGGAGCATCGTACGGAGGGTACCTAACAGCACTAGCCCTCGTGAAGTACCCGGAGCTCTGGGATGGCGGGGTGGCGATAGTAGGCTTCTACAACTGGTACACTGAGTACGAGAAGGAGGCTGACTACCTGAAAGTGTATGACACGCAGAAGATGGACCCCAACCTGTTCTACGATAGATCACCGATATTCCATGTGGAGAAGCTGAAAGCACCAATACTATTCATACATGGTGCTAACGACCCAAGATGCCCTGTAGAGGAGGTCATAAAGATGACGGAGAAGCTTAGGGAACTAGGCAAGCCCTACGAGCTGGTAATATACCAGGATGAAGGACACTCTATAAGAAAGGAGGAGAATAAGATAGACATGTACAGGAGAATAGTGGGGTTCCTAGCACGATTGGAGAAGAGTAGCGAAATGAAACCACAAAACTAGGTATGAAATGAGGGCTGCAGAGAAATCGAGTATAAAAGCTTTAAACATTAAAGCTAAACACTGGATGTGGACATACTCCCGGCCTGAACTGTGATGAGTACTTACCCGGCCGAAAAGCTCCCCATCGGAGTCAAAAACGCCTTAACTAGATGAAAAAGGGCTCTAGGCTACATGCAGGAGTTAGAGCCCCAAAGCATAGCTACACGCTCACCCATTTAATGAGAGCTAGGCCCTCGGCAACCTCAAACTCTTAACACATAGCCTATGACGTGAACTCCTAGCAACCATGGTAGTCTCCCCCACCTAGACTATCACAACTTCATAACTGAAATCTAGGGCTACCCTAGACCCCTGGATGCCCTAGAGGGGGTTCTTGACGCTCAAGGCTTACTTCGGGTCATCTCTTTAGGTAACTCTCTAGCGTGGAGGTCTCTGTGGAGCTCCTAGGATGACCCATGGGGGGTTACCTTAGCTTATGGTGTCAACGGGGGAGTCCTGGTCTCGGTCGTGAGGTTACCTTTGGTGTTGGTGAGGGTTTTTAATTATGTTAACCACCATCTCTTCTATGTCTTCGTAGAGGTCTCTTGTACACCTTTCCTTGTACTCTCTCACTCTTAGTCTTAGCTTTTCCAGACTGGCTAGTGTTCGTAGTTCTCGGAGTTTTGCAAGCCCCCCCACCAGGTTTGTTACGTTGCCACACCCTCTTCCTGATGATTCGTAGTCTACTATCATTGCTTTCGAGCCCTCGTGGGGCCCCGTGTATAGTATGTTCCTCCATGGCCTGCTTAGCTCCAGATGTAGTACCCCTATTGTGTCTAGGGCTCTAGCGGCTCTAAGCGCCTCCACAATGATCCATTCTCTAACCCCGTGTATCGCTATCATATCCCCTAGGCTAGGCCCCGCTATGGCCTCCATTACTATCAGGTCGTCGTCGTAGTATAGGGGTTTTGGGGCTACACCTACCCTTGAAGCCTCAACCATTGTTAACCCCTCTCCCACAAGGCTACCCCTCTTCCCATCCGTTCTCCTCGACTTAACGGCTACCACATGGTTACCCTTAGCTACACCTGCTACCACGACTGAAGCGTGACCCTTCCCTAGTACTCTGAAGTTCAAGCCTGGTAGTGTTGTAGGCCCTGTGGAGCACAGCTTGAGGACCCCGATACCCTCTAGAGCTTGTACCCTTGAATAGCAACCCCTTGTAGGCTTCGGGTAGCAGAGGGCTAGCTGTGCTTCAGGAGATTGTAGGCTAACCTCATCCAGGCATAGGGGCCTCCTACGAAACTCCCCCTCCCTAACCCACTCACCCTTATACATTCAGCACCATCCCTACACTCTAGGACCTCGCAAGAGCTGGCATCGAGTACCTCTGCCACCCTACCTAGCATCTCCCCCACAACCTTCCGGGCCCACCTATAAGGTCTATGTCTGACGCCATCCAGGAACCCCTCCTCGTTAACCCACACAAAACCTCCTTCGTCAAACCTCTTAAGCAGGAACCTCACAGACCCCTCAATGTCATCCCATGGCCTCAAACCCCTCCTATACTCTAGCTCCGGGAGCTCCAGGGATTCAAGTCCTACGAGTGCTACAGCTCTTTCTACAAAATCACTAGCGTAGGAGAACCAGGTAACCCTGAACCCCCTATCTCTTAGGGTTGACGAGATGAGTAGTGCGATCCTCCTAAGCTTACCTAGGATGCTCTCCTCAGGCTCTTGGATGTAGTCACCTCTACATACCACCATGAGAGCTGGGCCTGAAGCCTCCACACCCCCACTACCAGTAATGTGGAAGTAGCCTGGATGAGGGTTCCTCAGGTAGATGTTTGAAGCTAATATGAACAATGCCAGCTTCTCCTTTGTAACAGAGGCAGCAGCATTCCTATCGGGGTCTACGGGGTCAACGACTATGATTGGGGAATCCCTGTACTTAGACCTGAGCTTGGCCTCATTGCCTACACCTTCAGGGTCTATGTACACCTGGGGCCTCCACTTAGAGGACTCCATGAGAGTCTCCCTGAAGCCACCATAGTGTATCACTAGGAGCTCTGCAAGGTAGCCTGAGAAGCCTCCTATACCAGTCTCAGCACCGTAGACCCCTATACCCTCCATGAACGATTTAAGTAACCTCACATCGTCAGCCAGGCATGGTCTCTCTTTGAGCTTAGCCCTAACATACCTTGTGTGGAATGGGGTTCTCTCGACCCCAAGCCCTCCGCTTCCAGGCTTCTCAACCTTAACTGCAGGCACCACCTCAGCCTTCAACCCCATCATGTTCACCGTGAGATACGGGTGTTCAGCGTACTTGACCGTGTACGGTAGCGGTCTAATACACTCCTCCAGCACTCTAAGGCTCTCCCTTCTAACCCAATCCCTTGTAACACCGTTGAATAGCACGAAGATGTCAACCTCCCACCTATCAGATAGTATCGTTTCCTTAGCAAAGCTACCATGGGCTTCAACCTCTACGTCTGGGAACCTCCCTGATAGACAATTAACCAGCATCCCCCTGAGGAGCTCGTAGAACCTTCTGAGAACCCGTAGCTGGAGGCTTGTGGGCTTAAGCCTCTCCAAGACCTCTAACTCAACCTCACTCCTACTACAACTCATAAAGCTTTAACCTCAACAAGGGTTTCATATATTGGGCCTTGCCTCGTCAGGGTACTCTTCTTAAGCCTAATCCTATCCACCACCATGCCTCCAAACTCGTAGTCGCTCATCTCGTTTAAGATTTTAACGAGAGAGGCTATGTTCCTACTACCCTTGATCCTAGCTAGTGTAAGATGGGGGATGAACTCCTCCCTCTCAGCTGGGATCCCAAGGCGTCTTAGGATCCTCTCAACATCCTCCCTCAGGCTTAAAAGCTCCTTATGACCCTCGCTAACACCCACCCACACCACCCTTGGGTTTGCTATACTGGGGAACGCTCCTAGGCCTTTGAAGGTTACATTGAAGGCCTTGAATTTAACCTCCCTTAGAGCTCTACCAATCTCCTCGACAACCCCCCTTCTAACCTCACCTATAAACCTTAGCGTTAGATGGAGGTTGTACGGCTCAACAAGCTTCATTGGAACCTGGGTTCCAGCTAGTGTATCAGCAACCCTCATGATCCTCGATACTAGAAGCTGGTCTTCGACGTCAACTGCTACGAAGACTCTTAATACCTCACTCATAGCCCAACCATCACCCTCCTACTTTAAGAATTCCACCCTATGCTTTATAAGATTGAGGTGGTAGACTTTGGTATCCAGGCGTGCTTTCGCAGAGGTAGTTAGAGTGCTACTCGATAGAGACTTTAGGTTCGTCGTAATAGGGGGTACCATTGTCGAGTACATGTTGGGGTCCGAGGATCTAGGGGATGATGTCGACTTGTTCGTGGAATCACCTAGCGCTGTATTCGAGGAGCATCGCTATAGGAGTTTAGCAGAGGAGATGGACTGGGCTTTAGGGTACACGTGGCTTGGAACCCCTAGGATTGTGGCTAGAGCTGGGGATGAGGAGGTCCCCGTGGAGTTCTACGAGAACATACACGACTTCTACGTACCACAAGCTTTCATAGAGAGGAGTATTAGAGCTGACATAGGGGGTGTGAGGGTTAGAATGCTCCAGCTTGAGGACCACGTAGCCCTTAAGGCTAGTGCGGGTAGGGGTAGTGATGTTGAGAGGTTGAAGGAGATAGCGAGGCTTGTTAGGAAAGGTAAGCTTGTGCTGGATAAGAGGAAGCTATTGGACGCCATATCGGAGTTCGAGGATAGAGATGTTATAGCTAGGAGGCTTAGGGAGGTAGCGATACTATGATTGTGTTAGAGCGTTAGGGTTACCGCTACAGGGAGTATCCTAACCCTACCTCCCGGCCTCCACTCCAGGTTCACCGGGTAGTATGATACACCCTGTAGTAGGCGTAAGCCCTCCTCCTCTAATCCAGAGTATATTAAAGCCCACGATCTCAGTATCCTCCTGTCATCCATCCTACTAGGGGGCCCCCTAACGCCAACGATCTCAATTCCTACCCCTACATGGGCTCTCGATATGGGTGTTACTGGGTCGCAGATGTGGATTAACATCAGACCCCCGTAGGCTATGGTGTAAGCGAGCACCCTATCCTCTAGGCTCAAGCTACCTAAGGCTCTTGTATCCCCGGTGGTGTAGAAGTCTAGGACAGCATCCCTAACAACCCCCGGCACCCCTAGGCCCTCATAGTCGAGGGCAGCTGAGACGGCTAAACACTCCCCCATAGCCAGTATTAGGGCTGGGCTTAACCTAGGCTCCAGAGTTACATCACCATACTCTCAGAAGGCCTCCTATAGAGGCCTTTCGCTACAAGACTCGAGTTTATATCAGTTACTATTAGGGTGAATATGTTGGTCATGAGCCTAAGCACGCTCATCAAACTCTCCCTAGACAGGGAGCTTGCGTAGACAAGCTTAGTCACATTTATGAACTGTGGATCCTCCAAACTAGGTTGAATTGCTATAGCGCAATCACTACAAACCATAATCAGATCTCTTAAGATGCCCGAGGCTAGGATAAGCCTATCCTCCCTACCAAGCCTCATAATCAACTCCCTATGCTCAGGGCCAATCATAACACCTAGCGAGATAGCAATAACGTCAACTCTACCTCTAGGCTGTTGGATAGCTACATTAACCTTAACCACCCCCGGTATTTGAACGAAGACAACCCACTCTACAGGAACACCGGGAGGCACAGGTTCAACTCTAACCTCTAAACCCTCCTCAGTAAGCCATGAGAGGATCTTATCCCTACCAGACTCCAAACCCGAACCCGCCTATATGGTGAGTTAAGGAAACATATATATAGGCTTACCCAGCGACCATGAAAAATCCAAGGGCTTAAGGATAGAGGTGGTGAGATGGAGGAGGCGTGAAAGGAGGGCCTCTAGTACGAGTTTAAGATAGCTTAGGCAATTCTAAACGTGAAATATATACTTACGGATATAAGATGAAGTACCATTTAAATGTTTAATAACAGCATTCCATGGAGGTTCCGGGATGGTTACAGGAGAGCCTGTTAGCAGAGTTAATAGAAGGGATTTCATTAAGTTGCTCGGGGTCTCCGGTCTAGGTGTAGCTACTGTAGGTATTGGAGCTCCAGTGGTTAGGTACATAATGCCATCTATACCTAGAGAGCATCCCTAACCGGTAGCTAGGCTTGCGTGAAGTGATGGGGGGCCTGTGAGGGTTGAGGAACTTGAGGTTAATAAGAGGTACGTTTTCTTCTACCCTCTTAAGCCAACACCGAACATCCTCATAAACCTTGGCGACTTGAACGGAAGACCTGTTAGCGTGAGAGTTCAAGTACACTCTACCATGGCCCTCCTGAACGAGGAGCCTTTCGTTTTTAGACAACAAGGTGGATCTATAGAGTTAACGGTTCCAGGTTACGGTAGGGTCTATGTGGTGGAAGGCGTTGGCCCTAACAAATTCATAGTCGCCCATAGTGCTTTATGCCAGCGCTTTGGATGCCCGTACCCAGCTATTGACTTCCACCCACCTGGTATAGGCGCTATCACGAGTCTAACGTTGGCATTCTCTCACACATACCTTAGTATGGCGGGCTCGATCTTCGCATATCCAGGACATAGCTCCTGCTTGAAGTAGAGTGGCGTCACACCATCCCTAGGTGTAAAGCTAGCTAGACTCCTAGGATCACTAACCTTGATAACGTTCCCCGATACCACACCAGTTGAAACTAGCACAGCTTTATAGGCTGGGTAGAGTAGAAAGAGAGCCTATATAGTTAGCCGCCAGTAGGAGGAGCTTTCTAGCCTCGTGGAGCTTACCACTTCCAATTCTCACCCTTGTTATAGGAGTTACCTAACGTTATGGTTTTGTGCCGACCTTATATCACTTGGTGTGTATGTTATATGTATGCTTTACCTCTAGTAGCCAGCCTTAGCGAACTGCAAGATTATTAAAGTACCCCTGTGGGACTAAGGACTTGGTAGCCGGCCTTGAAGGGGTCTATATCGGAGTTCCTCGATCTAGTTGCTGTGGAGAGGGTTGGCGGCGTTCTATCAAGGTACTTTGAGGTCGCTAGGGTTATACGTGAGTGGCAGGGTAGAGGCCCCGTTATAGTCTACAGGGTGGAGGGGTGCCCCCAGGATTCAGCATCAAACCTCGTTGACCTAAGGTTTAAACTCTACAAGGCCCTAGGCGTTAACAGTGATGATGAGGCCTACACTAAGTTACTCAACGCCATGAGTAACCCCGCTAAACCCTATGTGGTTGGAGCTCCAAAGCTTAGAGAGGCTGGTGAAGGACTTTGGGAGGTCCCCGCTGCTAGATTCTATGAGAAGGAGGCAGGCCCCTACATATCATCTGCTATATTCATAGCGTGCTACGATGGGGTATGCAATGCTAGCGTTCACAGGATCCTCGTGAGGGATAAGCTTGTTGGGGTTGTAAGAGTTGTGCCCAGGCATTTGTGGGAGCTCTACACAAGGGCTAGGAGTAGAGGTCAGGATCTCCCCGTAACAGTTGTTATAGGGGTTCACCCAGCTGTTATGCTAGCTGCAGCTTCAAGCCCTAGGTTCGGTGTCTTCGAGATAGATGTAGCTTCAAAACTACTAGGTAACCTTCAGGTTTACGAGAGCCCAATCCACGGAAACCCTGTGCCCCTAGGCTCAGCTATTGTGATAGAGGGCCTGCTATCAAGGGATATGGCTGAGGAGGGCCCCTACGTCGACGTCATAGGGACATACGATAGGGTTAGAATGCAACCTATGCTGAAGGTGTTGAAGGTGTACATTAACGTGGATGAGCTAACCCACGTAATACTATCAGGTGGCCTGGAGTCATCAATGCTAATAGGGTTCCCGAGGGAGGCAGCCATATGGGATGCTGTATCAAAGGTTGTAGCTAGAGTGCATAAAGTCAGACTTACCCCGGCTAGTGGAGGGTGGCTTCACGCAATAATATCCATTGATAAAAGGCATGAGGGGGACGCTAAAAACGCTATAATAGCTGCATTCGCGGCACATCCAAGCCTTAAACACGTCATAGTAGTGGATAGCGACATAGACCCAGATAATCCAAGCGAGGTGGAGTGGGCTATAGCAACAAGGTTCCAAGCAGACGAAGACCTAATCATAATCAGGAACGTTAGAGGCTCAACGCTAGATCCAAGTAGTAGGGATGGGTTAACAGCTAAGATGGGGATTGATGCAACAAAACCCCTCAACGCGGGAATCGAGTATGAGAAGCCGAGAATACCACTGGAACACAAAGAGATAGCATAAGTCGATCGCCGTGCTTATGTATATATCCAAATATTTTAATTTTAAAAATTCGTATTAATGTAGTGGGTGTTACACCTTGCCCGGGTCGAGTCAACTACTAGAAGTAAGATGGCATGGCAGAGGAGGTCAAGGTGCTGTCACCGCATCTACCATCCTAGCTGAAGCTGCAAGCTATGAGGGTCTCTACGTGCAAGCATTCCCAGAGTTTGGCCCTGAGAGGAGGGGAGCTCCTGTTAAGGCCTACACGAGGATATCTCGTACACCTATAAGATCTAGGGCCCCCATAGCCAATCCCGATATTGTGGTAGTCCTAGATCCAAGTCTACCTCCAACACACTACCTCCAGGGTCTTAAGAGTGATGGTTTCCTTGTGATAAACTCCAAGTTACCAGCTAGAGATATTGTGAGCAAGCTCGGTGTATCCAGGGTCGTTGTTGTCGATGCAACAGCTATAGCTTTAAGGACTATAAAGGCCCCTATAGTTAATGTTGCAATGTTGGGGGCTCTAGCAAGGGTTGTGAGCATGGTGTCCCTTGAGTCTATAGCGAGAGCCACCCTGAAGACGCTCTTCAACGTAAAGCTAGAAGGCCCCCTCGATAGCCTTATTAGATCGAGCATCCTAGGGGAGGCAGCTCTAGGTAACCTAGAGGCTTTAGTTGAAGCATATAGGTTGGCTGAGGTGGTAGAGGTTTGAGTTGGAGAGAGCTACCTATAGGCGGTATGATCTTAGAACCTGGTAATAGTATTGCTAGGAGGACCGGTGAATGGCGTGTATTCAGGCCTGTTATAGACCAGGACGCTTGTACTAGGTGCCTTGTATGCTGGATGTACTGTCCCGATGGGGTTATAAGGGTTGTCGATACACCTTACAGGACTTCTAAGGGGAGGCTTTGGAGTTTCACGTTAGAGATAGACTATGAGCATTGCAAGGGTTGCGGTATATGTGCTGAGGAGTGCCCTGTTAATGCTATAGCCATGGTCGAGGAGGTGAAGTAGCTTGCAGGTCCTGGAGGGCTATGTGAAGCAGGTTAGGGTTATGCTCAACTCTAACTACGCTGTAGCTTACGCTGTTAGAGATGTTGATGTAGACGTTATAGCAGCTTACCCTATAACACCTCAGACCGGCGTTGTTGAGAAGCTAGCTGAGATGATAGCTAATGGTGAGTTGGATGCCGAGATGATCCATGTTGAGAGCGAGCACTCAGCACTAAGCGCCATAATAGGAGCTTCAGCTGCTGGAGCACGTGTATTCACAGCTACATCCTCGCAAGGCCTAGAGTACATGCACGAGGTCCTACACATAGCATCTGGGATGAGGCTACCCCTGGTTATGAGTGTAGCTACTAGAGCTCTATCAGCACCTATAAACATATGGTGTGACTACAGCGACCTCATGAACGTAAGGGATTCGTCGTGGATAACATTTATAGCCTCAACAGCACAAGAGGTTTACGATACCATAGTGGAGGCGTACATGGTGGCAGAGGATCCCAGGATCCTACTCCCGGTTATTGTAGCCTACGACGGGTTCTGGATGAGCCATACATATGAGCCCCTCTACGTAGCTGAGGATAAATCATATGTTAGAACCCTGGTACCAAGGAGGGATAGGGTTAAACTCGACCCCCAAAAGCCTGTGACCATGGGAGCCCTTGTGGGCCCGGACTGGTACTATGAGATCAAGTACCAGCAGGTAGCGGCTATGAGTGAAGCTTACGAGGCTATCAGGGAGTACGATAGGGTTATAGGTAGGGCGTTCGGTAGGTTCTACGAGCCCGTTGAAGCGTATAAGATGGATGACGCTGAGATAGCAATACTAACCTATGGTGGGATATACGGCTCCCTAGTGGAGGCAGTGGATAGGCTTAGAGGTGAAGGTTACAAGGTTGGCGCTATAAGGCTTAGGCTTTGGAGGCCGTTCCCCGTAGATGACATAGTGAGGGTTGCGAGAGGCGTCTCGAAGCTACTTGTAGTCGATAGGGCTATAAGCTATGGTGCTAGCATCGCGGGACCGGTAGCCTTAGAGGTTATAGCCTCCCTACATAGGGCCGGTCTAGACCTAGATGTTGTCAGCTACGTTGCAGGGATTGGTGGTAGGCCTGTGACCGAGTCTGATTTCGAGGGCATGTTCAAGCTTGCACTAAAGCTTGGTAGGAGGGCTAGGGAGATTGGAACCATATACTGGGGGGTTAGGGGTGTCAGCTATGATTAGGATTAGGGGTGTTAGGGATCTACCTAGGGAGGAGCTCTTCACCCCAGGTCACGGCCTTTGCGCTGGGTGCACGGCCGGCACTATTGTTAGGCATCTACTCAAGGTAGCTGGTAGGAACACCATAGTGGTTAACGCTACCGGCTGTGTAGAGGTATCAACGACCATGTACCCATACACGTCGTGGGCTGTACCGTGGATACACGTGGCCTTCGAGAACGCTGCAGCTGTAGCTAGTGGGGTTGAAGCAGCCCTCAAGGTTCTAGCTAGGAAGGGTCTTGTAGACCCCACGAGGGAGGTTAGGGTTATAGTCCTAGCAGGTGATGGCGGAACATACGATATAGGGCTTCAATCCCTTAGCGGGATGCTAGAGAGAGGCCATAAGGTCATGTACGTACTCTACGATAACGAAGCCTACATGAACACAGGGATACAGAGGAGTGGGGGCACACCACTACACTCGTGGACCACAACAACACCGATAGGCAAGGTTATGAGGGGTAAGCTTCAGGTTAAAAAACCCATAACGGATATAATAGCGGCGCACAGGATACCCTATGTTGCAACAGCAAACGTAGCCTACCCGATAGACATGGACCAGAAGTTAGCCAAGGGGCTAACAGTAGAAGGGCCATCATTCATACACATACTCCAACCATGCCCAACAGGGTGGAGGTTCGACCCAAGATACGGTATAAAAGTTGGAAGACTCGCAGTAGAAACAGCGATGTGGATAAACTGGGAGATGACAGAAGGGGAGTTCAAGGTAACAACAAGGGTTCCCAGAAGAAGGCATGTAAGACACTATTTAACAATACAAGGGAGATTCAAGGGGCTAACAGAGGAGGAAATCGAGGAGATACAGAGGTACGTAGACAGGGAGGTCGAGAGGATAAACAAGATAGCTGGAGAAGAGGTCATAGGACCCCTCGTAGACTAATAACACTCTTAATCTCCCCCCACATTCTAGGGTATCGCGTGCCACCCCCGTATTTGTCTGGGTTCCCCTGAGAGAAGCTATCCCAGAATATGCGTTGAGAGGGCTCCTAAAAAGGAGGGTTTAGAGAACTTTCTTAGCTAAGCGTGAGACTCCAACCTTTTCAGACCTTCCTTACTAAGCAAGTTTAATAGATTGGTTCTATGTCTAACCTCGTCTCTTAGTATCTCCTCTACTATCTCCTCGGTAACAGGATCCCTTCCATGCGTGAAGGAGTAGAGCTCCCTGTAGGTTTTAATAGCACACTCCTCAGCCTTAATAGCTGCTATTAACCACCCATCTATATCGAATGGATCCTCCGGGGTCTTAGGGTACTTGCAGCTGGAGATCTCCCATAGGGTTGTGAACTGCCTTGGAGGATGTACGTTAAAATCCTGAAGCCTATCAGCTAGCATTCTAGCATGCTTACCCCACTCCTCCTCAGCCTCCTTGAGGAAGTGCTCTGCTATCTCCTCAGACACATGCCCTTGGATAGCGTAGGCAGTCAACGTGTAGTAGTAGGAGGCTATCCACTCATCTGCAAAAGCAGATAGGAGCATGTCTATGAGCTTCTTAACATCTATGGGCTCGACAAACTCTAAGCTCAAACCAATCACCGCTACCTAGAGAGTTGAGAGAGTTTATAAATCCGTGGTATTATAACAAAGCTTTGAGTGCTCCGGTCTGTACCCCTTCCTCCTAGGTTTCAGGAGTATAAGCTTATAGACCTTAGATCTATTAGCTTTAAAGGGTGCTTTAGGGGATGGAGAGGGTTAAGCCTCTGCTGATAGTCTTGATCCCAGCTAGCATATTCACTCTAACCTACCAGGGGTTCGGGCTTGGCGGTATGAATTTCAAGCAGAGTGTTGCTACATCCATTCTAGCTCTCTTCATATCAGCTACCCTCCTCTACTGGCAGTTTAGGGTTGCCTTCGCTCTTCTAGGTGTCTCGTTGCTCATGGTTTTAGGGTTGCTCGATGTACCTCATCTCGTTGAGTTCTCCCAGCTTGACGTGATATTGTTCCTTGTTGGCATGATGACCGTTATAGGTGTGCTGGAGGAGAGGCATTTCTTCGATTACATCCTAGATACTCTAGGCTCCAGGATTAGATCCGGGGTGGTGCTCTACGCCTCGATACTCGCTATGGCCGCTTTCATGGCCGCTCTTGTCGATGAGGTTACATCCATCATATTCATAACCCTCTTCATCCTAAAGATATGTGATAGGCTTAGGGTCGATCCGCTACCCTTTGTTGTAGCAGCTGTTTTCACAACCAATGTTGGTAGTAGTGCTACCGTCGTAGGTAACCCTATAGGTGTTATGGTTGCTCTAAGAGGGGGCTTCACGTTCCTCGACTTCATAAGATGGTCTACTCCAAACGCGATTATAGTCCTGACTGTCTCAATCATAGCCTCTCTTATAGTTTGGAGATCCTATGTAGCTGAGCTGGACGCCAGGTTTAGGAGTGTGGGTGTTAGATTCGAGTTACCACAGGAGGTTTTAAGGATGCAGTGGGTTAACTGGATACTCTTCATAGGGACCATCGGGACCCTCGTCGTACACCATCCACTGGAAGGTTTACTTGAGGAGCTCCTAGGCATGGAGCCTGGTTCGATGAAAAACGTGGTCCTCGTAGCTGCACCCATGTTCTGGGCCTCCGTAGGACTCCTCATAGAGAGGATGAGAGCTAGAGACATTGTCATGCATAGGGTTGACTGGTGGACTCTACTATTCTTCATGCTACTCTTCTCAGCTGTAGGCACCCTTAAGTACACGGGGGCAAACATGGTTATTGGAAGCTACGCTGTAGAACTAGGATCAAGGATAGGCGGTGTAGGACTGGGCGTAGAGCTTGGAACCCTATTCTCGGTATTCGCTCTAGCTGGTGTTCTAACAGCCTTTCTAGATAACGTCCTGGCAATAGCAACCCTCATACCCATAGTCTACGCGATATACGAGAGCTTTGGCTGGAATGTCTTCCCATTCTTCTGGGGCATGCTATTCGCAGGCACAATGGCCGGTAACTACACGCCAATAGGCTCTACAGCTAACATAATAGCCATAGGGATACTTGAGAGACATGGGGAGAAGGTCTCCTTCTCCTACTGGGTTAAGTACGCTGCGATCATAGCCACACTACAGCTGTTAATATCCCTCCTATGGCTCTACACCATAATAGTCCCATATGCACCGTCAGACTACGTGCCTCCCATAAAGTAGCTAGCTTTAAGATGTAGTCTATTCGTTTACATATACTATAGCTTTATATTGTCGGGTTCGACTCAACCTTTAACGGTGTAGGGGTCTTGAGAGCCTTCGTAGAGGAGCTGAGGGGAGTCCTGGGGGCCTCTAAGGTTGTGGTAGACCCGGCTATAGTAAGCCTCTACTCTAGGGAGCCTACAGGGCTTTCCTCTGAAGCCATGGCTGTTGTGTTCCCTGAGAATGCAGGGGATGTATCTAGGATTCTATCCCTAGCTTATAAGCATGGTGTTCCAGTGTACCCTCAGGGTTCTACTACAGATCTCTCCGGAGGAGCTCTCCCAGAGAGAGGTGTGGTTGTATCCTTTGAGAGGATGAATAGGGTGTTAAGCGTTAGTATCCTTGATTCCACTGTTGACGTTGAAGCTGGTGTGAGGCTCGGCGATCTTAATATCGAGCTCTCCCGTTACAAGTACATGTTCCCCGTGGATCCGGGTAGTGTGTCTATAGCTACTGTTGGTGGTGCTATTAACGCTGGGGCTGGAGGGCTTAGGGGGGCTAAGTATGGTACTATGAGGGATTGGGTTCTAGGTCTTACGATAGTGCTCCCTGACGAGAGAGGTTCCATTGTTAGGGTTGGTTGTAGGACTACGAAGTGTAGGCAGGGCTATGATCTCGTTAGGCTCATTGTAGGTAGTGAGGGTACGCTAGCTGTCGTTACAGATGCTACCCTTAAGATAACCCCTCTGCCCGAGGCTACAGTTGTATCACTAGCCTTCTTCCCCACGTTGGAGGGCTTCTACGAGGCCTACAGGGTGATTAAATCCAGTGGTGTACAACCTCTAATGATGGAGTTCATGGACTCCGAGACTGTAGAGCTCGCCAAGCAGACGGTCGATGTTAGTTTCAAAGCCGAGGGTAACATGTTCCTGGTAGCCGTGGATTGTAATGTTGAAGCCGTGGAGAGGATCGAGGGTTGGCTTAGGAAGGTTATGATTGAGAGTGGGGCCACAAGCGTGTACACTGCTAGGAGCATGGAGGAGGCTGAGGAGATGAAGCTTATAGCCCTTAGGAGGAATCTGTTCGCCGCACAGATAGCTATGACCGCTAAGCTCTACCCAGGCAAGAGCATCGTAGTACACCCTGAGGACATAGCAGTACCCCCCTCCAAGCTCCTAGAAGCCATAAGGGCTATCAGGGCTGTGAGCGACGAGATGGGGTTGAAGGTTTCAATAGGTGGTCATGTTGGTGACGGGAACATACACCCAGCTGTAGGCTACCCACTAGATGATGAGAAGGCTAGGAGGAAGGTTTACGAGTGGTACAGGGAGGTAGCTAGGATAGCGTTAAAGCTAGGTGGAACTGTTAGCGCCGAACACGGGATAGGGGTTATCAAGAAGGAGCTCCTCCAAATGGAGCTAGAGCATATGGGGAGCATTAAAGCCCTGGAGATCATGAGGTCCATCAAGAGGGTGTTCGATCCAAAGAACATACTGAACCCGGGTAAAGTGGTGTAGGTGTTGAAGAACCCGGTTGAGTGGATAGTAGCGGAGGCCAGCCGATGCGTCTACTGTGGCTTCTGCGAACCACTATGCCCAACCCTAAGGCCCGGAGGGCATAGAGGCTACGGGCCCAGGGGTAGGGTTAACATAGCACTACTAGTGGTTAAAGGCTATAAGAGCGAGGAGGTAGTAAAAGCGCTATACACATGCCTTCTATGCGCAGCCTGTAATACAGCATGCCCGGCTAGGATAGACATAGCAGAAGTGATTAGAGAAGCTAGAGTTCTACTCTCAAGTTAGGAGCACCCCTCACCTAGATGAACTCCTAGGATAGTACCGTAACGGCCCTCAGAGATGCGGGGCCTCTTCACAGGTCAGAAGCCGAAAACTCCCTCTTCATAGGGCTCCAGGATATAGCTTACACCCTAGAGCTTATAGATTAGAATGGCCACTCCTCCATGGTGTATGCGGACTGCCAGAACATTATCTCATATTTTAGAGCCTGCTCGAAATAGTAGCTTAGCTCGCCGGCAACCCTACCTGATTTATCTACTGCATCCCTAAGCTTTCTAACTAAAGCCTTATACTCGTTGCTGAGGTACACGGAGGCCCATCTCTTGTAGAGCTCCACCCTGTTAGCCTCAAGCCTCCACCCATGCCTCTCAGCTATATCCTCATAAGTCCAGAAGCAGGGTAGCACGCTAGCCAGCCCAGCATAGAAGTCCCCATGGTAAGCTGTTAAAAGGAGGAAGTTCGTGTAGGCCACGTTAGTCGGGTTAGGCTTAGCCTTTACAGCATCATCGATGGTCATACCTAACGCTGATAGCAACCTCTCATAGTTCTCCATCTCTCCCGTTACGGTACCATAAGCCAGTTCTAGAGCTAACCTTGAAAGTTCAAGGTTAGGAGCTTTAGCTGCTAGTATGCTTAAAACCCTCACCATGGTGACGAGGTAGTTGTAGTCTTGGAGCACGTAGTATTTAAACTTCTCAAGAGGGAGCGTCCCGGAGTAGAGTTCTACTACAAACGGGTGATCTAGATCCTTAATCCAGAGCTCCCAGAACATAGATCTAAGGGTCTCTGAGATACTCAAAGCGTACACCAGCCGTAGGCTTAGCTTCCAACGGTGATAAGCCATTAGATAACCGGGTTATACTATGGTGTCTGATGTAACCTGAGCTTAGGAGCTCCTGGAGGCCATGGTCTTAAGATGCCTTAGTATTGTCGATAGCGGTATCTCTACCGGGCATGAGGCGTCACATCTTCCACAGCCTAGGCATAGGTATGATAGCTTCCCTGCTTCGATAGGATCCACTGTTATAGCCGTCCATACGAGCCCCATCGGGCCTCCGTAGGCTGGCCCACCCCATTTGTTTGCCGTATGAACCCATACTGGGCATTCGTACTGGCATCTCCCACATCTAATACACCTAAGTTGTTCCTTCAAAAGAGGGTCCTTTAGTGCCTTCAACCTACCGTTATCTAATAGTACTACGTGGAGCTCTCTAGGCCCCTGGGCTCCGTATACCCTAACCCTCTCTATGTCAGCTGTGCTACTAGGCCCAGCTATTATGCTTATGTATGTTGGCGGGTATAAGCCTGTGTATGCTGCCTGAACTATAGCCACCTTCACCGCATCTAGTAGTGTTGGCACTATCTTATCCACGGGGACGAGTGCTATGTGGATTGGGGGGGTGCTTGTAACAAGCCTTATGTTACTCTCGTTCTCGACAAGGATTATGGCTCCCGTGTCTGCTGCTAGAGCGTTAGCCCCGCTTATCCCAACATCTGCTTTAACAATCTTACCTCTAAGGAACTCTCTAACGGCTTTAACAGCCTCCTCCACGCTATCACCTTTAAGCTTCACCCCAAGCTTCTCCGATATGAGCTTTATAGCCTTATAACGTGTCATGTGAACAGCGGGGGTTGTAGTGTGCATGGGCTTGGAGCCTTCAAGCTGTACTAGGAGCTCCCCCAGATCAGTCTCCCAAACCTCGTTACCAAGGGATTCTAGGTAACCTCTAAGCCCCACCTCCGCTGCCGCCATGCTCTTAGCCATGACGACTAGCTTACCCGAGCCAACCAGACCCCCTATGATCCTTCTAGCCTCCTCAGCATCCCCGGCAAGGTACGGTTTAGCTCTAACAGCCTCTAAGCTCCTATAGGCTCTTTCCACGAGCTCCTCTAGGGTATCAATGGACCTCCTCTTAATGCCTGCAACCTCCCTACATAGCTCTACAAGCTCCCTCCTCTCGGCTAGGAGCTCCTCCACCCTAACCTGTGATATGGTTGAAGCCCTTCTAAGAGCTTCCTGGAACTCCTCGTCCAGCAATGCCCCCCATATCTCCTGGTATGCTTGGAGTGCGTTGAATGTCAAGGTTTAGCACCTGAGAGTACTAACGCTATATCGATGACCTCAACGTCACCCTCAGCTACAGCCCTCAGGTTAGCATAGCATATTGGGCATAGGGTTACAATCGTCCCGGATTTCTCGCGGAGCTCCTCCAACCTAGTCTTAGCTATCATCTTAGCCATCTTAGGGGTTAAACCCTCTATTGGCCCACCACAACAGTATGTCATCTTCCTAGACCTCCTAGGCTCTAAGACATCGAAGCCAGCCGTTCTAAGAAGCATCCTAGGCTGTTCCACGACGTTCTCGAACCTAGCGTAGAGGCATGGATCATGTATCACAACCTTACCCCCGCTAGGCTCGCGTACAAGCCTTACCCCCCTCTCGGCTAGCACCTCAAGGTAACTCTTAACCTCTAGATCATACCCATCAACGTACCTTGGGTAGACGCTCCTCATAATGTGCGTTGTGTGAGGATCAACTGTTACCAGGAGCTCGGCCCCACGGGATTTTAAAGCCCTATAGACCTTAACAGCGTGCTCTTTGAAAAGCTCGTCTAAGCCTAGATCGTAGAGTAGAACGCCACTATACATGTCGTCTTCGTAGGGGTACGCGACCTTAACCTCAGCTCTCTCAAGCAAGGATACGATGGATGTCAGGATCCTTTCAACCACCGATACCATATCACCCTTAGGCCTCACAATCAACCTTGATACCCCGAGGGACGATAGGATCCCGGATAGCTTTAAGGCGAGCCCTGATACCCTAGAACCCTCTATGGCTGAAAGCTGCTCTACAATAGATGCTATGTATGGTGTAAGCTGGTAGAGAGCACCAGTGTACAGCATAGTAGAACCCCTATCGAGGAGCCTGAGAGGCTTAGCCCAAGAGTATACAGCTTCACGAGGTACGGGGAACGGGAAGCCATATCTTCTCACGTTATCCTCTATCACCTTAACAACATCAAGGGGATTAAGCAAGCTTAACACCACAGGATTAAAGGATAGGCTAGCGCTATTAAACATTACTTTTAAGCCTTAGACGGTCTAACCACTATTGGATGATGAGAGGACACCTCACTGAGATGTGATGTAGCTGATCTGTGCTGAGCTTAAATGTAGAAGCTGGGGGTTCGAGGGTGTTTCGTTGCAGGGCTTGATCTAGCAGCCAGCCCTAGGAGGTGCTCGGGCTACGCTCTCCTAGATGTTAGCTCGAAGGAGATCCTCAAGGTTACATGCCTATACGATGATCACGAGATACTATCAACAACCAAGGTTGATGAGGTGAAGCTGGTAGCCGTAGATGCTCCCATAATAGAGGAGCCTTCCTACAGGAAGGTTGATAGGATTGCTAGAAGCCTAGGCTACCCGGTTCTCCCACCAACTCTGGGTCCTATGCGTTCTCTCACGAGGAGGGCTTGGTCTTTATTCAATGAGCTCACCAGAATAGGTGTAACCGTCATAGAAACGCATCCTCGAAGCGCACTACTCAGCTCTGGATATGCTAGTGTTAGGGACTTGGTAGCGGGGAGCGGTTTAACTTCTAGGGTTGAACTAGGGGGCCTGCGTAGGGATGAAGTTGACGCGGTGATTAGCGCTATTGTAGCATACTGCTACGTAACCAGACTTTGTATTGATGAGGTTAGGGCTGAGGATGGAGTCATATACATTATTAGGAGGGTTGGAGCTCCTAGGATGTGAGCTGGTGTAAGGTGTTCCCGTCTATCCTAGCTATGGTATTCCATGGGCCTACTCTCTTGATTATAGCGTAGTAGTAGTTCCTAGCCCTCAGCACCCCTGTCTCCTCTAGGTTGACTACAATCATTTTAGCCACACCCCCTTCATCTATCACAGATGGCCTCATGCCCGCTAGCTTGTAGGGGGTTACCATGAGGGCCTCTAGTAGTCTCGCCGCAACCCACTCCTCCTTAAGGCCTTGAGCTCTGGCTATGAGGAGTGCTGTCTGAGCTTCAGCCCATACATCTGGTATTTGCCAGGATGCGTTATCACTACCAAAGGCTAGGGTAACCCCCCTTCTTAGGGCTTCAGCCACGGGGGGTACCCCTATCGAGTGCCACATGTTAGACCTAGGGCACATTATGAGGGTCACGCCTCTTTCTCTCAAGACGTCAAGGTCGCTACCGCTCAGGTGGGTTCCATGAACTATAGCATCTAAACCTGCATCCAAAGCCCTCTCAAGATCACCTGCAACCCTAGCCTCAGGATCCTCAGCTACGTGAGCCATAGCAGGCTTGTATTTAAGTGAAAGCTCCCTTAGGAGCTCTACATCGTAGTCTAGAGGGCTGGAGACGCCTAGACCCTCACACCCTTCAGGCCACATAGGGCCAGGCCTTCCTAGTATGACGACCCTCAAACCACCTGGTAGGAGCTCCCTAGCCTTCCTAGCAAGCATACAGCCTAAACCACCACCCTCCCTGAAGTCGATTAAAACACCTAAACCCATCCTCCACGAGAACCTGTAGAACTCCCCAATAGCCCTTACAAGCTCCTCCCCAGGAGTGGTTTCCAGAAGCCTATGCTTAAGACCATGAGGTGGTGCTACTAGATCCCTTAAACCCATGGTAATACCATACTCTGGGAAAGCGTGATCCGCAGAATGTACATGAGCATTACCAGGTTGAGGTAGAAGAGCTAGAGAGGGGCCACCGAAGGAATCCTCACTACAGGAACCATAACCCTCTATAGATTCTACAAACCCATCCCTAACGAAGACACAGACATCACGTCTAACACTAAGCTCAGATCCGATAAGAGCTAGGCCAGCCCTCACGGAGACGAGAGAAGCGTTAACTTTAGAACCCACGTCTAAGACCACCCCTAGATACACTCATTATGTTTAATCTTTAAAAACAGAAGCTCCTCTAGAAAACTTAAAAGCCCTGCAAGCGTAAAACGAGAGAATGGCGATGACAGAAGCTGGTATTGCTGATATGTGATGTGTGACACCAGTGTGGAGCCCATTCCGTGTATTAGAGAAGGTGAACTGTAGTATATGCAACGCTCTACTTCCCCCGTACCTCTGGGAAGTTTCACAACCTTTTCTACGTGGATGGAAGGTTATCCCGTAGGTTGCGTGTTTAACAGGATTAAGGGGGTCCATGTTTGCTTGAGCACGTAGTTAAAAAACTAATTTCATCTAATGATTTGTCTTTGATGGATTTGTGGTTACTCTCTCCTTAGGCAGATTTCAATCCCGCTAACGCGTCTTGGCCTCTCTTCGCCTGTCTGCGGGTTCTTTACCATGACCTCCTGGCTTCCTATGGTTATCTCCTCTACCACCACGTTCTTAGCGAACCTACTTCTCACTATCTCTACTGCGTCTACAGCCTTGTTAATGTTCCTCCCCCTAGCTTTCACTACTACTTTGTTTACCCCCTGTTCCATTAGGGTTGTTAGTATTGCTAGCACGTAGTTCATTACAGGCTTCTGCCCTATCCTTACCTCAGGTGCTCCCTCGCAGGCCATTCTCTACTTCACCTCTCCTATCTCCCATATCTCTAGTTCACTAGAACTAGTTGGAGCTCGGGTATTTAAGCTTTATAGTTGTATATAGAGAGTTCCTATCATGGGATGATCGTTGTGAGGGAATGGCTCATCGTTATCGATAACATGGAGGTTAGGGTTAGCAGGTGGGTTCTAGAGGAGTACGTTGAGGCATACCGTGTAGCTAGGTCTAGGGGGGTTAAACTCTACGTATCAGGGCTTGTAACCCACGAGTTAGAGGCTCTACTAGCTAGAAGGGGGGTTGAGGTGGTCTGGGATAGTAGGAGTCTATGCAACAGGCCTGACTCTATACTCCTAGACCTATGGGCTGAGAAGACCCTAGATCCCCTGGAAGTTTGGGGTGCTAGATGCTTCATAGTAGGTGGTATAATGGGTGATCACCCACCTAGGGGTAGGACTAGGCTGCTCTACGACAAGTACCCCTACGCGGCAAGACGCAACATAGGCCCCCTACAGTTCAGCGTGGATGGCACAGTAAAAATGCTGGTTAAGATCCTGGGAGGTATGAGGGTTGATGAGATTGAAATAGCGTACCCTGTAACCATAGAGGTTAAAGGCCCCCTGGGGGTCGTGGAGGTAAAGCTCCCCTACGCCTACCCAGTTGAAGGCGGGCGCCCGATGGTGCCTGAGGGTATAGTGAGGTTGCTCGAAAGAGGTGTAATGTGGGATGAGCTCCACGAAGGCTACCTCTGATGCTCCAAGACAGGTATCCCGGGTCTGGTGAGCTTCTCTAGGTCAAGTAGCCTGGAGATGAAGTCCTCTGAAAACCCAGCCTCTCTCAGGGCATCCCTAACGCTCTTACCCTCGTAGACCGCCTTCGAGATCTCCGCTACCCTATCATAGCCTATGATGGGGGCTACTAGTGTTACGAGTGCTTGGCTACTCTCAGCCAGCCTTCTAGCTCTCTCCACGTTAGGTTTAACCCTATCGAGAACCAGGGTTGATAGCTTATCGAGGGATTCTGCTAGCAACTGTACCTGCCTTAAACTCGCATAGCCTGCTAGTGGTATGCCCATGCTTAGCTCGAATTCGCCTAGCAGCGATGCCATTGTTATCGAGGTGTCCAGGCCGATGACGTGTGATGCTGCCTGCATTACAGCCTCAACAGTTACAGGGTTAACCTTGCCCGGCATCATACTACTACCCGCGATCTCCTGGGGTATATCTATCTCGTTGAAGCCCGTGTTGGGGCCAGAGTACATTAGCCTTAGGTCTTGGCATAACCTCCATGTATCCAAGGCCACCACCTTTAAGGCCGAGCTAACGGCTACAATATCGCTTAGAAGCCTCATAGCCCTAAACTTGCTAGAGGCGATCTTCAACTCAAGACCTGTAACGTCTCTTAGGATGTTTACAGCTAGCATGGGGTAATCCGGGTGAGCGTTTAAACCGGTACCCACAGCTGTACCACCTAGTGGGACTTCGAGGAGTAGCTTGTAGGAGAACTCTAGAAGGCTCCTACCCCTCCTGTAGGCGTCAGAGTATGCTGAGAACTCCTGGCCCATGGTTACTGGGAGAGCATCCCTAAGATGTGTTCTCCCAGGCTTCACCACACCCTCAGTCCTGGAGGCTAGGCCATCAAGGCTAGCTACAACCCTATCCAGGACGGGCAGTAGCCTCCTCTCCACCTCGTAGGCTAAAGCAACCCTTATAGCCGTTGGCACGACATCGTTCGAAGACTGGCTCATGTTAACGTGATCGTTGGGATGCACCTTTAAACCAGAGATCTGGGAAGCTCTAACAGCTATAACCTCGTTGACATTCATGTTCAAACCGGTACCAGACCCCGTTTGAAACACGTCGACAACAATCTCATCATCGTGAACCCCCTCGGCAACCTCCAACGCAGCCCTCATTATAGCCTCAGCCCTGGCGGGGTCGAGCAAGCCTAACTCCATGTTAGCCTTAGCAGTAGCGTATTTAATCAAACCCATAGCCCATATAATCCTCCTAGGGAACCTCGTACCAGTATTAAGGAAGACCTCTAAAGCCTTCCCCGTATAGGCCAAATGAGATCACCTCCCAAGAAGGGCAGGTAGGGGCCTTTTAAACCCCCATTAATACGCTAAAAGCATAACAAGAACATGGTCAACGTGGGGCTTGGAAGTCGTCCTAGCCCCCATCGCGCTGTACGCAAGCACAGCTCGCTAAAAACACTAGGCCTCGCTTACACCCTCAGGTGGGGTTTCCTGAACCGTTATGCTTGCAGCCTCGGATTCCAGGAGTGCTCTAAGATCATCGTCAACGTAGACTGAGACCACGTATACCTTGTTCTCAACGTAGACATCCCCCTTAAGGGATCTATTGTCGAAGCTTATCGTGTACACGGGGATCCTCACCCTATAGCCGGTTTCAACCTTCTCAATTGAACCGTACTTAGTAAGGGATTCCAGGGTATCCCTGTCTGGGAGGTCTCCCACATCTGTCTCTAGATCCTCCTTTATAACAACAAAGTCGCTAACCCTGGGATCCCATTCTAGGCTAGCACTAGATACATATCCTCTCACAACCTCATACAATTCCCCCTCAACGATCTTAGACTCGACAACCTTACCCATCTCAGCTCTAATAACGAGGATCCTCGCCATAAGATCACCTTCGACGCCATGTTCCAAGCGTAACTTTAAGCCTAAGATACTTATAAACCTATGTCTTAGTTTGGATTGGGGGAGTAAAGGCTATGAGGGTTAGGAGGAGAGAGCTAGCATCAATAATACTCCTCTACAAGCTCCACGGTACCGGTAAGGTCAACCTAGGCTTAGTCGTGGACACGCTTAGAAACGAGATGGGGGTTACTAGGAGGACAGCTGTTAATATCGTGAAACGGTTGAGGAAGCTAGGGTTTCTATTGATCTCCAGGGATAGCGAGGGGCTCTACGTAGAGCTAAGAAACCCCTGTAGTGTCCTGGAGGAGTATGCTATGAACTACGTTAGGTATAGGAGGGAGAAAGCGCTAAAATCTATGAAAGGCTTGGAAGACCCGAGCACCTAGTTATCTACGTCAGCTGTAGCAGGGCCGGGACTTGCTGATGAGGCTAGGACGGCCATGTATTCCACCCTTTTAGCCGCCTCCCCCTCCACGAGGTTCGTGATATACTCTATACCACTTCTACACAGTACCACTACGTCCTTAAGTCGAGCGAGTGGAGTACAGTTAGGCATAGCAACCTTGTTCACCACGTGGACCCCAGGTAGCCCGTTTACAACCAGAGCTACAGGGTCCCTGAAATCGAGGGATACTATTGTGCCCTCAAGAGCTACCTTAGCACCATCGAGTACTCTAAAGCTCGGCTTTCTTAAACCAACCCTCCAGTAGCTAGCCCAGAACGGTCTTTCAACAACATAGTATCTCACAGGTGGTGGCTCGCTACGAGATATCAAGCTTCCAACCCCGATAGCTAGGGGCAGTACCCGATGGGAGCTTGGAGCTCTTACAAAGGCTATTGTAGGCTCAACAACTAGGAATACACCCGTGGATAGAGCCCACCTTACAAGTACCCCAACATGCTCCCTATCAAGGCTAAATACAGAGCTAACCTCTACCACGTAAGACCCTTCATCAACCCTAGGCACTTCCTTAAACCCATAGCTTAGCTCTGGGATCCGGCTTTTAACAACTCCTGTTGGGGGAGAACAGCTAGCCCCTCCCGAGTGTTGGCTTAGAACTTCGACTACATAGCAGTAGTTTAAAAGGAGTTTAGACCACCTGTTATCTTGGTGTCCGGATTTGAAGCTCTACGAGTTTGAAGCTAAGGGTATTCTAGCAAGGTATGGTGTTAGCGTTCCCAGAGGAGTTGTTGTCGAGAAAGGTGAGGATGTGAGGGGTAAGCTTGTGTCTAGTGGTTTAACACCACCTCTTGTTGTTAAAAGCCAGGTTCTCGTAGCTGGTAGAGGGAAGGCTGGTGGTGTTAGGATTGCTAAGAGCTTGGATGAAGCTGTCTCCTTGGTGGAGCTCCTCTTCGACTACCCTATAAAGGGTCTTAAGCCTAGGTATGTTCTTGTAGAGGAGGCTGTAGAGCATTCGGTGGAACTCTACGCCTCCATAGCAATCGATAGGAGTGCTAGGAAACCGGTTGTACTAGCTAGCCTCTATGGGGGTGTTGATATTGAGGAGATAGCTAGGGAAAGACCTGAGAGCATCATTAGATACCATGTAGACCCCTACACCGGCTTGAGGGGGTTTGAGGCTAGGTTTATAGCTAAAAAGCTTGGGTTGAAGGGTGGTTTGATGCAGTCATTCGCATCCCTACTCCAATCCATGTACGATGCCTTCATAGACTATGACGCTGAGCTAGTTGAAGTAAACCCGTTAACGATTGTAGGAGATAGGGTTGTAGCCCTGGATGCTAGGATTATAGTTGATGATAATGCTTCATACAAACATCCGGAGCTAGCTGTCGAAAGGATTGAGGGTGGGGAGGTTAGCGAGTGGGAGTCGAAGGCTAGACGTCTAGGGCTAGCCTTTGTAGAACTCGATGGATACGTTGGAGTCTTAGGTAATGGAGCTGGGCTTACAATGACTAGTATGGATCTGGTCTACGAGTATGGTGGTATTCCGGCTAACTTCCTCGACATAGGTGGAGGTGCTAGTGCTGAGCGGGTTAAGAAAGCTGTACTATTGTTACTAGAGTTCCCTAAGGCTAAGAGCATATTCATAAACATATTCGGCGGTATAACGAGATGTGATGAGGTTGCTAGGGGGATAGTCGAGGCTTTAAGAGAGTACGGTGGTAAACCTAAACCCATATTTGTAAGACTTTCCGGGACCAGGGAGGAGGAGGGTAGGAGGATTCTAGAAGAGGCTGGTATAAGAGCCTTCGATAACCCTGTGGATGCAGTAATTGAAGCTATTAAGGCTGCGAGGTGATCCACATGGCAGTACTCGTCGACAGGAATACGGTTGTCTTAGTCCAGGGTATAACGGGGAAGGAGGGGTCATTCCATACCAGGCTAATGTTAGAGTATGGCACGAGGATTGCTGCCGGGGTAACACCTGGTAAAGGTGGGAGCGAGGTTCACGGGGTTAAGGTCTACGATAGCGTGAGGGAGGCGTTAGAGGAGCATCCCGATATAAACACGTCAATTGTATTCGTTCCAGCTAGGTTTGCTCCAGACGCTGTGTACGAGGCTATAGATGCTGGGTTGAAGCTAGTGGTGGTCATAACCGAGGGTATACCTGTCCATGAAACCTTAAGGTTCACTAATTACGCGAAGAGCAGGGGTACGGTAATAGTTGGGCCTAACTGCCCAGGTGTTATAACACCGGGTGAGGCTAAGGTTGGTATAATGCCAGGTCATGTCTTCAGCAGAGGGCCTGTTGGCATAATATCTAGGAGTGGTACGCTAACCTATGAGATAAGCTACGCTCTTACAAAGGAGGGCATCGGACAGTCAACGGTGATAGGCATTGGAGGGGACCCCATTGTAGGGCTAACCTTCACGGAGGCTATGGAGATGTTCGAGAGGGATCCTGAGACTAAAGTGCTAATACTCATAGGCGAGATCGGAGGCGATATGGAGGAGAGGGCTGCAAGAATGATAATGGAGGGTAGGTTCACGAAACCAGTAGTAGCCTTCATAGCTGGGAGGACAGCACCGCCTGGTAAGAGGATGGGCCATGCCGGGGCAATAATAATGATGGGTGAGGGTGACTACGCTAGTAAGGTTAGAGCGTTAGAGAAAGCAGGAGCTAAGATCGCTAGAAATCCGTTCGAGATACCGAGTATAGTCAGCAAACTACTATAAAGCATTTAAACCCCCGTCCCAGAGGCTAGCTTAGGTGGAGAACATGTCTAAGAGCGCTGCGACCTTAAGGAGGGTAGATATGTATGATAGCGTAGAGCCCCCACTATGCACCAGCTGTGGTAAACCGATAAACCCTACGGAGAGAGCTGTCTCCTTCTACTGCCCTAACTGCGGTATAGTACTCATATGGCGTTGTCGTAAGTGTAGAGTCCAGATGATCCCATACAAGTGCCCTAACTGTGGCTTCGAAGGACCCTAACGTGCCCTACAAGTAGGGGTTCCAGGTTTAAGCGTGCATGCCACCAGCTAGCACCCTCTTATACTCGTCTATCACCGGTGTTGTAGAAGGCTCCACCCCCCTCTCTCTAGCCACTAGTACCGAGGCGTACCCTCCTAGCAGGGCCCCCCTCAGTACACTCGCTAGGGATGGTGCTCCAAGGTTTAACTCCTCTACCACGCCATGCTCTCTATACTTCCTGGATACAAACTCCATTATCCTATCGCATAGACCACCTCCACCTTTAATCGCTATAAACGCTATCTTAGCCCTCCTCTTAACCTGCCAAGCTACTATGTCGTTGTGTGCGGACTCGGGGTACACTTCTGCTTTAACAAGCATCTTACTATTCTCGCTAAACTCGCTTCTAAACCTCTCAGCTAAAACCCCGTAGAGGCCGCAAGCCCCAACCACTAGGATATCGGCGTCCAACACCCTATCGGCCATACTCTTAGCATCGTCGACCAGGGTGTTCTTAAGAGCATAGTAGGCTTCTAGTAGGACTTCATCTCCCACACTTGTAACCCCCAATATGTTAGTTAAGCCTAGTAGAGCTCCAACCATTGATGGTAGGGCGACCCTGGGTACCAGGCCTTGCTCCAACGGTATCCATGGAATCCCCTCCCTCTCAGCCTCGCTCATGAGTAGGCCACCACTACTAACATGTACAACCCTGGCTCCCAAGCTCCGAGCTCTTCTAGAACACTCTATAGTCTCAAGAGTGTTCCCCGAGTAGCTTACAGCGACAACAAGGTGGTTTGAAAACCACTCTGGTAGATCGAAACCCTTAAAAACAAGTATTGGCAAGCGGGCCCCGTAAAGCCTACCTATAACTGAGAGAAAGTCGCCTGAAACCCCGCTCCCACCCATACCGCAGACAACGACACCACCCAGACCCCCAGCTATACTGAAGCCCGAGAGGGCCATACGGCTGGACTCGTAGCCTGAAAGGAGTAGCTCACCCCACCTAGAGTACTGGTCAAGCACAGCCTAACACCTCACCTATTTGAGTCTAATAGGTTTGTAATGTATTAACGCTTAATAACCTTGAGTTTTTAAAGCCATCTTGGTGGGAAGGGTTTGGATGCTGAGAGACTGGCTTACACCTTAGGCTATGCTAGCGAACTCTTTAAAATGCTATCTGAGCCTACCAGGCTACTTATATTCATGTACTTGGCTAAGAGGGGGGAGGCTTCCGTTAAGGAGATTGCTGAGGCTATTGGGAGGCCTGAGAACCTCGTATCATACCATATGAGTGCTGTTAAGAGGCTAGGCTTCATAGGGTTTAGGAAGGTTGGTAAGAATGTCTACTATAGGCTGGTAGACGATAGGCTTAAGAAGCTTATACAAGTAGCTATGGAGCTTGTAGAGAGTAGGCAGGAGTTCTCCATTAAACCTAGAAGGCTTAAATTCCGGGTTAAAGAGATGGCTGGTAACGTTTAGGCTTAAAGCTACCCAGGTGACCCCCTCCCCGCATCCCCAGAGGCCTAGCCTTGTACTAGGCCTCCCCGAGCGGTTTGTCGGTTTTCCGCTCGGACGCGCACTCCTCATCCCTCCTATCGGATTCCCCATGCTTGGGGCATCACCTTTCAGGGCCGGGGGGCCTCGGCCCCGGTGGGACCATCGGACCTCCTTCCCACACCGGGCGGCTCAAATGTAATCGTATAGACCGAGCCTTAAATCTTTTTCGCTCGTAAAGTTTATAAGGTTTGCCCGTATAGTTCTTTTAAAGGTGTTTTGGTTTGGGTTGTGTTGTTTGGGTTTTCGGCTCTGTATCGAAGGTTACTAAGAGGGGTCTTGGTATATATGTTCCAGTAGAGTACCAGGATAGGATTGCCCCATTTAGAGGTCGTAGGGTTCTGGTGTTGGTGATCTCAGATGATTGCGAGGAGAGCCCTGGTAGTAGAACTGCCTAGCGTTGACTGCGACATCCTGAGACTACAGGCTCTAACAAACCTAGCATACAGGTACAAAGAGCTAAAGATATGCCCCGAAGACCTACCGAGGACAGCATGCACAATGCTTTACAAGAAGAACTTCAACCTAGAGTTCGGGACTAAGCCTAAGAGGTGGTTTGCTAGACAATGGCTACCAATGACAGTGCTGAGAATACAAGATGGGGCTAGGAGGGGTGATGGTGGAGCCCCCCTGGTGTTAAACCTAGACAGGGGTGTTATGAGGCTCAGGAGCATATGCCGTGCTGAAGCACCAATACCAAGATGGGTTTACGATAGGATTGAGGAGGGTGGTGATATCGTATTCGCAATGCTAGGCCTGAAGGACGGTATACCAGCTGTAATGCTTGTTGCTGAGAGGAGTGTTGAGCCCTACAAGCCTGAGAGTTTGCTACCAGTTGACGTTAATAGCTGGAAGCACGGAGTGGTATGGGCTTTGATTAAGGGTGGGAGGATAGTATCTGAGGGTCGGGAGAGGCCCGACCTAAGGTTCATAGACAACCTCTACAGGAAGTCTGTGAGGTTAGAGGAGCTCCACGGTAGACTGGTTAGGATTGGCGTTAACAGTGATAAGCTTGATGTTGAGGCTCAACATGCTAAGAGTAAGCTCTACAGGTACCTAAGGGACTACCCGCAATGGCTTGCCAGCAAGATTGCTAGGAAAGCTCTGAAGCATAAATCCAAGGTGGTAATAGACAGGGCACTAGAGGAGTCCTGGAGAGACCTGCTTGAAGAGGGTTTAACGAGGAGTGAAGCAAAAATACAAATGACAGGTGTGAGGAGGTTCATAAAAATACTGGAGACACAGCTTAGATGGCACGGTGTACCATATGAGTTCAGGAGACTGCCTAGCAGGGTATGTCCAAACTGCGAGGTTGAAATGGAGGAGCTTCCGGGAAGGCTTATGAAATGTTCTAAATGTGGTTTAGAAGAAAATAGAGATAGGATACCGATACTCTGGGCACTACGTTTACTCAGAAAGTAAAAGTACGCATAGTAAATGTGTTAATGGAAGCCCACAACTGACAGTCTCGTCTTTAAAGGTGGGGATGGAAAGAGATTGGAAGCCTAGACGTATAGGATTAAGGTGGAGAAGAGCCGGTGTGGGGAGGGAGCCCCGGTGAACCCGCTGGAGCCGAGGCCCCCCGGCCCTGAAAGGTGATGCCCCAAGCATGGGGAATCCGATAGGAGGGATGAGGAGTGCGCGTCCGAGCGGAGATCCGACAAACCGCTCGGGGAGGCCTAGTACAAGGCTAGGCCTCTGGGGATGCGGGAAGGGGGTCACACTCCCTCAACCCCCATATCTTTCTTGCCACTTTAACGTCTATGTTTATTGCTAGTGCTATGAGTGACCCTATGAAGCCCGCTCTTCTCAGTGTTACAGCCATCTCTGATAGCATCTCCGACCCTGTTATCACGGGGGTTACTATTGCTAGTGTTAGTGTGTAGGTTAGGGGTGCTAGTATCCATCTGACCAGGGGGTCCTCTGGTATTAGTAGTGCTGGTGTTGCTGTTGTTAAGGCTATTACTGTTGGTGTTATCATCCTAAAGGTTGATTTTAGGTCTACGCGGACACCCTGGTTTAAGGCTACTGTGAGTAGGTATGTTGTTACGATGAGCGAGTTTAGGATGCCCGCTACTATGTACCCTACGACCCCCGTTGTTAGGGTTAGGGTGACGTATATCGGGATCCCTGTGAGAGCTCCTAGGATTCCAGCTTTTAAGAGTACATCGGTTCTACCTATGCTAGCCATGTATGCACTCCACACGTAGGAGCCTAGGGGTGCTAGCATTACGCCTAGAGCTGTTAGCGATGCGTATAGGGGTGCTTTACCGTATGAGTGGCCGTAGAGGGTTAGTAGGAGTGGTTCAGCTAACACTATAACACCCCCAGCCATGGCCGGCATTATGAGGGCTGTGTACGCTATCGATTTCTCAACAGCCCTTGATAGACCATCCCTATCACCTAGTAGTAATGGGAAGCTTGATAGGAGGCTCGTTGATATAGCTCCACCGATACTACCAATAACCGTCATAAGGTTACCTGCTACACCTAGGTTCCCTAGATCCCAGTTTGTCGCAACCCTGGCTAGGATGGAGTAGTAGAGTTGCCCTAAGGGCAGGCCTAGGAGGCTTGGGATGTAGAGGGGTGTGGAGTAGGCTAGAATCTCTCTCACAACCCTAGCCGACGGCCTACCGCTGAGACCTACACGGTGTAGGAGTAACGCTAGGGATACAAGTGCTAAGACACTCCAAGCCACGACATGGCCTAGAACCGCTCCTAGGACACCGAAACCAGCTATAACGAGGCCTGCTCCAACCACAACCCTTAAGGCTGTTAGCGAAGCTTGTATGATAGCGCTGGTAAAGTAACCCCCTAAGCCTATGAGGGCTGATGTTACAGCTGATACTATGGAGTTTGTCACTACAAGTACCGCTGCAAGCCTAATGTAGGGCTCGATGTACGGCCTCCCAAGGGCCTCTGCTACATAGCCCGCTGTTAGCATCAAGGCTAAGGAGGCTAAAAGCCCTGTTATAGCCTTGATGGCGACACCCGCCACTATGTATGGGTTACCATAGCCTCTCATGGGAGCGTATCTTGTGATAGCAGTTGATACGCCTAGATCGCTTAGCACCATGAGCATGTTAGGTGCTATCATTATCACTGATATTAAACCATAGTTCTCAGGGCCTAATGTTCTTGCTATAATGATACTACCTATTGATGCTATCGCTAACGATACTATGGATCCTATGGAGAGTGCTATGCTGCCACGAGCTACCCTATCCCATACACTCAAACCCCTAAGCCTCCCCTACCCCCTGCCCTCATCGTACCGCTTCAGGAACTCTATGTTATCCCTCTCACTCTCATCAATGTTTTCAACAGAAAGCCAGGCATCGATGATCTCCCTAGCTAAGACCTCTGTTACGAGACGACCGCTCATTGCCAGGACATTAGCATCATTCCACAGCCTAGCACCTCTAGCTGTCTCAGCATCATTGCATAGAGCTGCTCTAACCCCCCTAACCTTGTTAGCAGCTATCGAAACACCAGTCCCCGTATAGCATACGAGCACGCCCCAGTCAACCTCACCCCTAGCAACCATCTCTGCAACCTCAATAGCAACCCTAGGCCAGGGCTCAGGCTTACCAGACCTAACGGAGCCTACTGTTACAACCTCAAAACCCTTCTTCTTCAAGTACTCGACAGCAAACCTAGCCGCAGGGTATAGGTCGTCAGAGCCGACAGCAACCCTTCTCCCAGGCAAGCCCACCACCAAGCGGGAGTAAGCTTTGCAACCTAAAAATGGTTAGCGTTAAAAGAGTGGCTTGCCTAGAGCACGGAGGCCGGGGGCTTAAAGGAGAGCTTCAATCACGATAGAAGCCGTTACTATAACATCAACACCCCTACATACCCTGGTGTTCAACGCTAGAGCTCCTACTATATCCTCGAGACCCCTGCTTGTCTTCAGTTTAAGAGCAACCTTAGAAGTTAAAGCTAACGGTATCAATGCTAGGATCGCTAGGGGGCTTAAGAGCCTTAGGGAGACCAGTAGTACGAGTATTAGGGTTAGCGTTAGTGATATCATGAGATACCCTAGCCAAGCCTTGCCCCCTAGGAGTACTGGTAAGGTCCTTCTCCCAACCACTCTATCCGCCTCCACATCTGGGATGAAGTTAGCGTATAGTATGAGTGCTGAAACCCCACCGTAAACCATGCCTACGGCTACAGCCTCTAACGTTATAAACCCCGTTATTGTATAGTGGGCTCCCACGAAGACCAGGACACCCTTAGCCCATACCGCTATCTCCCCTAAACCTATTCTGACGAGGAGCTTGTTGTAGGTAGCTATTATCAGAGCTCCTGTAACGGCTAACACCAGCACCAGGAGCCCTCTGTACAGTGTTAGATACAACCCTATAGCTAAGGCTAGGAGTAGGAGGGCTAATGAAACCCCTAGGGCCTCCGCAGGCTTCATGATGCCGTCTACGAGAACCTTAGATCCACCGCTGAAGGGCGTTCTCGGGGTCAGCAGGTCTAGGCCACTCTTATAGTCTAGGTAGTCGTTTAAAGCATTAACGCTAAAATGCGCTAGCGCGACGCCTATAACAACAAGTAGTGGTATGTGGATTCCAGCGTAATCCAGCGGGTTACCTGCATAGAACAAGCCTCCTATTGCTGCGAGTACCGTCGAGAGGGCTGTAATAGGCCTAGTGAGCCTTACGTATGCCTTCAGCCTCCTAGTCAATCCCGTACTCTCTCCACCTAGAGTCAACGAGCTTCACCGTCTCAGGATCAGGGCTAGCCTCCTCAGGCCACTCTCTACCGTAGTTCTCCTCCTTAAACTTCCTGGTAGCATCTATGCCTAGCTTAGACCCGTAGCCCCTCTCCATGGCCGTATGATCTAGCTCGTCCGTCACCGCGTAGGGTATCACGACGACATCCCTCTGTGGGTCTACGCACGTGCTTATAGCATATAGAACTTGACCTAGATCGTGGACATTAACATCACTATCAACAACTATTATAACCTTAACAAGGCTGAACAACCCAAGCCCCCACAAGCCTAGCATAACCTTCTTAGCATGACCAGGATACCTCTTCTTTATTGATACTATAGCTACACCTCCCGTGAAAAGCCCCTCAGGTGGCAGGTTTACATCGACAATCTCCGGCAACAGCATTCTCATAAATGGTAGGAATATCCTCTCAGCTGCCTTGCCGATCCACGCATCCTCTAGAACAGGTTTACCTACAACAGTGAAATAATATATCGGGTCATCCCTGTGATACACCCTCTCAAGCCTGAAGAGAGGGTATTTTGCTGGTGGTGTATAGTAGCCCGTGTGATCACCGAAAGGCCCCTCGTCGATCAAGGTCTCCGTGTCAACCTCACCGACATAGACGACCTCAGCATTAGCGGGAACGAGAACCCCATCTAGGTCTACAACCTCTAAAGCTGAACCTCTAACCACCGAGGCGAAGAGAAGCTTATCTATGGGGTATGGGACTGGGAGAGCCCCCGTAAGCATAGTTCCTGGATCGGATCCCACTGCTATAGCCACCTTAAGCCTCTTAGCACCATGCTCTCTAGCCTTCTGCCAGGCTAAAGCCCCTCTCTTGTGAACCTGCCAGTGCATAACAGCCCTATTACCGTCTAATATCTGAATCCTATACACACCCATGTTGTTCACACCACTCTCAGGATCCCTTGAGAGGACGAGACCATAGGTTATGTACCTACCAGCATCTCCGGGCCAGATTTTAGGTATGGGTGTCCTATCGAAGCCCTCAGACTCTATAACGTTATCTTCGAATAAGCCCCTGGAGGCCTTCCTAGGAGTATACATGCCAAGCTTTAGGACATCAAAGAGTGTTGACAGCTTATCAGTTAAACCTATGGGGGGAGGGCCTATGAAGGGTTTGACAAGCCTCTCCCCCACATCCTCCAGTCTCTCAACACCTAGAAGTCTTCTTATGGTATCAAGGTCTCTGAAGAGGTTGGTAGCCATCCTCCAGCCTGGGTAGCCTTTAATGTTCTC
>JAPYWV010000005.1 GCA_028276165.1 Acidilobaceae archaeon | reverse complement strand
TGGAGAGGTTGTGGTCTGAGGGTTACCACCTAGACTTCTCCCCTATCATCCTGGATGTCGTGGAGGCTAGAAGGCATAGGCCCTTGTACCTCGATATGGTTGTTGATGCGGTAATAGTATTCGATAGAGATGACTTCTTCAAGAGTGTGTTAGATGAGATTGCCGAGAAGCTGAAGGCTCTAGGTGCTGAGAGGAGGAGGGTTGGCAAGCTATGGTACTGGGTTTTAAAGAAGGATTATAAACCGGGGGAGGTCATAGAGATTTGAAGAATACCGCGATGGCGGAGGCTTACATAAGGCAGGCTATGGAGAGGTTGAAGCACGCTAGGGAGGCCCTTAGGAGGGGGAACTATCCCTATGTTGTGAGGCAATCCCAGGAAGCGGTGGAGCTAGCATTAAAAGCATCACTTAGACTGGTGGGGGTAGAGCCACCTAGATGGCATGATGTGGGGCCCGTGCTTAGAAGGGAGGCTGAGAGGTTCCCGGAGTGGTTTAGAGATGAGATCCCGAGGCTTGCGAGGATCTCTAGGAGGCTTAGGAGAGAGAGGGAGCCATCCATGTACGGTGATGAAGAGTCCGAATCCCGCCTGACGAGCTCTACGATAGGGAGGATGCTCTGGAAGCTCTTAGATGGGCTCGTTTCACGTTACGTATCGTGCGTAGGCTTTTTGTCGAGCTCACGGGGTTTGATGTTAGGGTTTAGCTAGCATTCTATCATGGGGGCTTTGATACCCTTCTCGCACACTATCTTCCTAGACCTCTCGTAGCCTGCATCTGCGTGTCTTACAACCCCTATCCCTGGGTCTACTGTTAGCACTCTCTCAGCTCTCTCCTCTGACTCCTTGGACCCGTCCAGTACTAGGCCGAATCCAGCGTGTATAGAGTATCCAATCCCAACCCCTCCTCCGTGGTGGAAGCATACCCATGTTGCTCCCGCAGCTGTGTTTAGTAGAGCGTTTAGCACAGGCCAGTCTCCTATGGCGTCACTTCCATCCTTCATACCCTCAGTCTCCCTATAGGGGCTTGCCACGCTCCCGCTATCAAGGTGATCTCTCCCAATCCACATTGGCCCTATCTCCCCCAGCCTTATGAGGCTGTTCATTAGCTTTCCAAACCTAGCTCTCTCACCGTAACCAAGCCATACAACGCGAGCTGGTAGCCCTTGGAATTTAACGTAGTGTCTCGCCTTCTCAACCCATCTTACAAGCCTCCTGTTATCTTTGAATGTTGCTATAAGCTCGTCGTCAAGCCTGTATATGTCCTTGGGGTTGCCTGTCAGGCTAGCGTACCTGAAGGGCCCCCTACCCTCCTCGAACATAGGCCTTATGTATGCTTGTACGAAGCCTGGGAACTCGAATGCATCCTTGTATCCCGCCTCGTATGCCATCTTCCTAATGTTGTTACCGTACTCGAATACAACAGAGCCCCTCCTCTTAAACTCAACCATAGCCTGTACGTGTACCTTCATGCTCTCAAGAGCCCTCCTCTTATACTCCTCAGGGTTCTCGACCCTAAGCCTTTCAGCCTCCTCAACACTCAAACCCAGGGGTACGTAGCTTAGGGGGTCGTGTGCTGGTGTTTGATCTGTTACAACATCTGGTATGATGCCTAGCTTTAATATCTCGTTGTAGACCTCAGCTGCGTTACCGAGAAGGCCTATGCTTAGAGGCTCCCTCCTCTCCTTAGCCGTTAGGGCCATGTCGAGAGCTCTATCAAGGCTATCAGTCCACGTATCCAGGTAGCCGTGTCTAATCCTCCTCTCGATCATCCTCCTATCAACCTCAACAACCAAGGCTACACCACCATTCATCTTAACAGCTAGGGGTTGAGCTCCACCCATCTCACCGAGACCAGCTGTTAGAACAAGTCTACCCTCAAGGGTTCCATCTGGGAAGTGCTTCTCAGCTGCGAAAGCGAAGGTCTCATAGGTACCCTGTAGTATACCCTGGGTCCCGATATAGGACCAGCAACCAGCAGTCATCTGGCCGAACATCGTTAAACCCCTACGCTCAAGCTCCCAGAAGACCTCCCAATCAGCCCATTTAGGTACAAGCATGGCATTACTCATAACAACCCTAGGAGCCATCCTATGGGTTTTGAAAACAGCAACAGGCTTACCACTCTGGATGACGAGAGTCTCGTCATCGCCCATCTCAAGGAGAACATTAACTATAGCCTCGAAAGCCTCCCAACTACGAGCAGCCCTCCCAGTACCACCGTATACAATGAGGTTAGCAGGATCCTTAGCAACCTCAGGGTCCAGAACGTGGAAGAGCATCCTTAGGATACCCTCAACCTGCCAACTACCACTCTTCACATTCAAATCCCAACCGGTGATATGACTAACCCTAAACCTCTCCCAAGGCCTATAGTAGCCCTTCTCGATAAGCTTGTAAATAGGCCTACCCTTGTAAGCCTCAAGAACCTCCCTAGCACTCACACCCATCACCAAGCTTCAATTTCAAACCGAACACCTATTAATTAACCTCCCCTTACCATGCTAAATTCTTGTAGCTAATTGGAACGTCGCTTTCCCTGAGAGCTGAAGGCTTCTGAGTGGCTTTTAAAGGTGTTTAACAGATCTCAACATCTATATGGATTGATTTAGGGTTTCTTTCCGTGTACACCCCCTTTCAGGTGTTTGCTTTGAGCTCGTTATTCTTCGTTGGCACTCTTGTTAGTGTTGTGGCGGCTGTTGTTATAGAGTTGTTTGTTTTCGCTGCTCTCTTTCAAGGCCTGGTTGTTATATGCTCTCCTCTAGGAGTCCTAGGGGGTTTTGTGTTGTTGCTCTTAGCTTTTGCTGCCTTCTACTCGTACTCAAGGGGGTCTTCTCATGCTAGGTGGAGTGTGAGCTTCATAGCCCCCTTGGGTATACTAGCGGGTTTTATAGCTCTCCTGATGGTAGTGTTGGGGTACTCGTGCCCTCTTACTCCCCTAAGGGTTTTGTTCGTAGCATATGTTATCGAGACCATAGTGGCTTACAGGTTGAGGCTTGACTTCAGGGCTTACTCCCGGTTGTCAGCAGATGTTTTCCTCGCTGGGGTTACATTGTTCACCTTAGGATTACTCCTCGTTAACATTGATGAGCTGTTGATCCTCGTAAGCCTCCTTGGGAATACCGTTAAGCTTGTAGCCCTCCTACATATATCCATAGCCGTATACACTGGATCCCAGAGGGTCTAAGGCCCCTCTCCCCGCTCCCAGCTTTCAACCTGCTCTGGGCACGGCTGTCACGTCTTTGAATGTGGTCACGGCAATTCTCAGGGAGAACACTACTAGGATTGCTGCTAGGACCCCTAGTAGTATGGCGTATGGTGTTGAGCCTAGGAGTCTCACTGCATCCCCACCCCCGGCTAGCAGCGTGAGCCAGGCGAAGTCCATCCAGACATGGCTTACATACATGACGGTGAAGCCCTTCAGCCCTAGCTTGGAGGACTCCTCTATCAAAGGGTAGCCTACAGTAAGCCACCATAGGAGGAAGTACGCATTGAAACCCGTTAGGAGAGCTCCTGTAACAAAAGCCCCGAGGAGGCCACCTCCAGCTATTGAAGCTGAACCCTGGGAGCCCCCAAGGCCCATGGCAATGCTAATTGCATCCCTTAAAAGCATGTAGGAGAAGTAGAGTAGGAATAGGACTACGACGGTGTTGAGAGCATACTTAAACCTACCAATGAAGCCCCTAAGCGTAGACGTAAACCTGTAGAGGAGGAGCACATATGGAAGCTCGACAACCATATGACCTAGAGCTGCGAGAAAACCACCAAGAGGCCCCATCAAAGCCCCAAGAGCCACAGCTGAAGCAGAAAGAGGCCCAGGGCTAAGAGCACCACTAGGCGTAATAGCCAACGTTAGGAGAACAACCACCCTATAGCTAGACAACACAAACACCTAAAAAGGAAACCACATACGGGGGTTTTTAAAGCCATCATGAAGCCCACCCGTGGATCCCGCATACAATGACCCCTCCCCGCCCTTTAGAGGGCGGGGTTTCGAATCTCTGGGTCTTGGGTGTTAGCCCTCCGAGCGGGGTTTAATGGTTTTACACCGTTATGTGTTACAATGTAGCTTTCAATCTTTCTTGTTATCTTTACCTTGTACCCCTGTCTTCTTGCTATGTTTAGTGCTGCGTTTACATCTGCGTTTATCTTCCTCCCGGTCCTCCTGCAGACATACAAGCCTCTGTAAATCCTGCCGTTCTCGTGTATTTCACCGCATACAGAGCATTCCCTGCTTGTATAGTACTCTGGTACAAGCTCAACCTCCATACCATACTCTCTAAACACATCCACAATCCATAACACTATCTTCCTGTACCACCATATGTTTGTATTATACTCGTTCCCATTGTCCTGTGATAGCATTATCGGGTATCCTATGTACAGCTTGCGGACACCCCTATTCCACAGTGCTTCTGCTAGGAATCTAATTGATGTCTTGTACAGGTGTCTAAGCCTCTCATCCCTGGTATGCATTGCCTCAAGGTACCTCTCATGGTATAAGATCCACGTTGGGAACCCAGCGTTTCTAAGTAGATCTCTTACAGCCTGGTATGTTGCTATCTCCCTCTTCCACCAATAATACTCAGACTTGATGGTACCACCTTTGACTAGTAGTACGTAGCCGTTTGTCGTGACTACAGCGAATAGGTTGTTCAACCCCATGTCCATGAATGCTTTCTCATCACCAATAGGATCCCTCTGCTTGATACTCTTAGGGTTTACGATTCTACCCTTTCTATCCTTGTAGTTAGGTTTTACGTAGCCTTTCCTGTTTGATTTTGGTGGTTCTCTTCCAACCTCTATTGGTAGGTAGGCAAACCACCTACCATTAGTGTATACTATTTCAAGTCTTCCCTGCTTACCCTCCCACCTAATCCTACCAGCAAACCTTATCCTCAATCCGAAGTCTTCTAGTACAAGATAACCTCCATTCTCATCTATGGGCTCCAAGTGGTACCTATCACTTCTAACTAGTATGCGTGCCTCCTTCTTACCGGTAAGCCTATCCTTCCAGTATCCTGGTGGTGAAACCTTCTTGATGTGTGGTGGTAGTTTGCCTTGATTCTTAAGCTTTAACAGTTCGAAGAAAGAGCTCCAAGCCTCATCATTCTTCTGTATAACAGCTTGAGCATTAACACCTAGGACATCCTTGTACTTGTAGTAGTACTTCCTGTCAATCTCACGCATCTTATCCCTGGTGAGCTCTCCCTTGAAGAATGCCTGCCTCTTCTCGTAGTTAAGCTCGTTGTAGAGCTTAACGCACGTCAAGCCTATACCCATAAGGCTCCCGTGCTCAACCCCTGTGGGTAGCAGTCTTAGCCTAACAATCCTCCAGTTGCTGCTCAGCCTTCTTTCAATCTCCTCTCTGAGAGCCCGGAGGGGGTCGGGGCCTCCACCCATGGGTACAATTCGGGGAATCGTCCCCCCTTGGGTCATCCTTCCAAGCACTTCACCCACAGGCGGAGACAACCCCAACCCCCTCCTGGCATGTAGTACAGTAGCAAGAAGTTTAAAAGCCTAACACTCCAAAGTTGTGTGTCCTACCCCGCCTTGAAAGGCGAGGCTTTCACTTGTAAGCTAGTGAAGTTCTCCCACTTAGCGTTAACCCCGTTGCTGTGCTATGTTTTAGCTTATCCAAGCAATCTCGCTCATGGTGGAGGGTTGCCTAGAATAACATGTTGGGGCCCCTATGGTGTAACTGTAGCTATCCACGGGCTAGGTGGCTGTAGAAGGCCGTCATAATTTCTGGTCGAGATGTGTGTTGAGGTGGGGGTCAAAGCTCGCTTCTCTAATTGCGAGAAGGTTGTCACTGGGTATCTTTGTGGTTAAGTTCTTGGTTACCTGGGTTACCTAGAAGGTGATTTTCCACCTCTTTCCCGGTATGTACATGCCCTTTACTGGTATCTCGTGGCCGCACCTAGGGCATCTCCATTTCGAGTTCGCTCTCTCCAGGAGGAACTCTTCGACCCTATAGTGTCTCCTGGCTATTAGGGTCTTACCGCATTTGGGGCATCTTGTTGACTCGTACTCCCACCTGTTTATGTTGCCTACGTAGACGTACTCTATGCCCTCCCTTCTAGCCTTCTCGTATATTTCTAGGAGTTTCCCCACATCTGTTGGTGGTTCCCTCCAGTAGTTTGCCGGGTAGTACCTGTTTACGTGTAGGGGGACTTCTGGTCCTAGCTTGTCTAGGTGCATTCTGATTATCCAGTCCACGCACTCCTCGAAGTCGTTCGTGTTCGTTACCACTAGGTACACCATCTCAACGTGGCCACCGCTATCCAATACAATCCTAGCGTTCCTATACACAACCTCGTGGTTCACGCTCGCTAGAGCCCTCCTCATCCCAGGGCATCCTTTAATATCGATACTCCAGCCGTCAACACCAACCTCTAGTAGCGCTTTTAGAGCTCCCTCCGTAAGGTAGCCGTTGGTCACCATCATGAAGTAGAACCCCCTCCTAACAGCTTCAGGAGCGAGATCCAGTATGAAGTCTAGGTTAACAGTGGGCTCGTTGAAGCTAGTCGAGAAACCCTCATCCCCGAGAGTTGAGGCCAGCTTTAGGAGCTCCAACGGCTCGTATACGATATCGTCGTCGCGCGGCCTCCTAAAACTAATATGGTGGTTCTGGCACCAAGGGCAGTAGAAGTTACAACCCCAGTTCGAGAACGTTAAAGCAGTACTATTAGGCCAGTAGTGGAAGAGGGGTTTAATCTCGATAGGTCTACTCTCAACAGCACTAAGCCTCCCATAGCCGTAGTGGTATAGGGTTCCACCAATGTTGACATAGTTACCACAAACCCCCCGGCCACCTTCTGGGATCCTACACCTCCTCTCACACACAAGGCATGTAACTGTATCCCCAGACTTCTCCCAGAACCTAGCAACCCTCAAGTAACAAACCCATGTTTAGGGTATGACGTTCAACAAGTTAAATTACTTGAACGTTTATTAGGGCTCTCTGCATGGCCTAGGGTAGGCTCGGTGATGGGAGGTGGAGGTTCTCGATTCTATTAGAAGGTATGTTGGGTTGAACCAAGAGCTCCTAGTAGAGGAGGTTAGGAGGCTCCTTAGGATGCCTAGCGTGTCTGGCACCGGTGAGGGTATAGTTGAGACTGCGGGATACCTCAGGGATTGGCTTAGGGATCGTTTGGGGGCTCGTGTACAGCTTCTAAGCTATGGTGGCCACCCTATAGTCTATGGTAGGCTTGATGTTGGGGCCCCTAGGACTGTTATAGTCTACAACATGTACGATGTGCAGCCCGTTGAGCCTCTCGACGAGTGGGAGTCTCCCCCCTTCGAGGCTAGAATCGTGGGTGATAGGATTATAGCCAGGGGGGCTTATAACACGAAGGGTGCCCTCATGAGCTGCCTCCTAGGCATAGAGGCTTTCCTCAAGGTTGGGAGGGAGCCCCCGGTAAACCTGGTCTTCGTCCTTGAGGGTGAGGAGGAGCTAGGGAGCCCCTCGATGCCGAAGTTCGTAGAGGATAAGGAGGGTGAGCTTAGGGGTGCTCATCTAGCCTACTTCGCTATCCCGAGCGAGAGGGTTAGGGGTAAGCCTACAATAGTCCTCGGTAATAAGGGTATAGTCTTCGTGGAGCTCAAGGCTAGAACCAGTAAGTACGACGTCCATAGTAGCTTTAGCAGGGGCCTCTACAACCCAGCTGCAATCCTAGCTAGGATTGCGAGCGAGCTCATAGACCCCCTGGGGGGCCCTAGGGTTCAATGGCTTGAGGATAAGACTATAACGCCTACAAGTGAGGACCTAGAGTACCTGAATGACATAATTGAGGCTAGCCCTAGGGAGGAGCTCCTAAACCTCTACGGGGTAAGGGAGGCGAGGCTTAAGGATGTAGACTGGTACATAGCGGTATACTTCAAACCAACAGTTAACATAGACGGGTTCACATCAGGCTACACGGGCCCCGGGACTAAGACGATAACACCAGCTGAGGCAACAATGAGGCTCGACTTCAGACTAGTACCCAACGTGGAGCCCGAGGACGTGATTAGAGGGTTGAAGGAGCTCATAGAAAGACTAGGTCTATCAAAGTACGTAGAACTAGAGGTCCACGACGCCTACACGTGGAGTAAGACAAACCCCAAACACCCAATGGTCAAGAAGGCGGTGGAGGCCTACGAGGAGCTCAACCTAAAACCCTACATCATACCAATGCTACCAGGCTCAGCCCCATCATACCTGTTCACAAGGAAACTAGGAGTACCATTCATAGCAACAGCACCAGGCCACGGAGGTAGAGCTCACGCACCAAACGAGTACATAACGGTAGACACAATACCGAAAATAGCATTGTACACGGCGGCATTACTATTAAAAGTAGGGGAGACGAGATGACCCCCTACCCTCGGGAGGCTTTTCACACCTCCACAAACCCCTCCGTCGAATCAATACTCGGAAGCGCACACCCCACCCCCCTACCAGGCCTCCATCCCTTGGGGCATCACATTCTAGGACTAGAGGCCTCGACCCCAGAGGGTTCCTCGAAGCCCCTTCCGCTAAGCTACTTAATTACATCCGTGCCGTCTAGGCCTTAAAGCTCTCCATCCTAACCTTGAAAGGCGAGTCTTTCAGCGTTATAAACAACCTGGTTACTGTGACTAGAGCTTAAGCCTAGGGGGGTACCATAAGGGGTTCCCTACCCTCTCGTTCCCAACCTTATAAGCCCTGTCTAACATCCTATTAGCGGTGAACTTTAACGGAGAGGTTCATCTTAAAGGTTAGAAAGAAGGGAGTAATCATACTACCCAAGGAGCTGAGACTCAGAGCTGGTATCGAAGAGAACTCCGTAGTCTTAGCCGAGATTACAGAGAGAGGTGTACTACTGAGAGCTCTCAAGCCTGTAACTGTAAGAGTGGATCCAGCGCTTATTGAAAGAATTCTCTCGGAGGAGGGAAGGTTAGAGGAGGAGAAGTTACGTGAGATCGTTGGGAACATACGCTCTTGACACTAGCGTTCTCATAACGTATATAACGGAGAATGCTACTAGTAGGGAGAGGGTTCTAAGTATAATTGGGGAGGCTGGAGGCTAATGAGGATAGCCTTAACCGACTGTTACGTCATAGCTACAGTTGAAAGTGTTTGAATTCTACAGCTCTCTTTCTAAGAGTTGGGAGAGGGTGGGGAATAGAGTGGATTTAATTTGGAAGGCTTCCTGTAGAGCTCCTGGTTGAAGGCTAGATCTCGCCTCCCTCCAACGCTGCTTTGAGGTATTGGTTGTTCTCTAGCTCGTCTGCTAGCGTTGTTGGTGGGCCGTGGCCTGGGTATATGGTTGTTCTGGGGTTTAACCTCGCTATCTTCCTCAGGCTCTCTATCATCTGTTTTGGCGAGGATCCTGGTAGGTCTACTCTCCCAATAGTGCCCTTAAACAACGTGTCCCCCGTGAACGCTATGGGCTCTGTGTAGGTCTTTGATAGAGCTCTGTACGCTTCCATCAAAAGGTCTCCTGTGAACGCCTCAACCTCCCCCACTATTGTTATGCTTCCCGGTGTGTGCCCTGGCGTCTCTAGTACCCTGAGCTTTACACCTCCAACCTCTACAACGTCACCCTCCTTTAACAGCACATCTGGTTCTGGGACTTCCGGTGGCTCTATGCCTAGGTACCTGTATGCCGATCTATGGGCTCTCCTAGCCATATCAACGTCGGCTCCATGCATCGCGAAGGGGGCTGAGAGCTTCCTCTTCACTACTGGAACCCCTACTACGTGGTCGAAGTGGCCGTGGGTCGCTATGATAACCTTAACCTTCAAACCCCTACGTTTAACCTCGTCCAAGACCACGCCTACATCCTCATGCCACCCGGGGTCGATTATGATAGCCTCTCCACCACTGGAGACTAGGTAGCAGTTAGTTCTCAACGGCCCCAAGGTCCATCTAGCCACCTCTAGCATACCCCGACCCCGTTGAGAGTGTAGGGCTTCAACCTTAATATTATGGTGTTTGTAGGACTAGTAGTAGTCTCCTAGGAGCCACTCGTTACCAATGTAGACCTCCTTCACACCAGCCCTCCTAACGGCTCTCTCTGCCTCCACAGCATGCCTTCTACTTGTTGGCGGTAGATCCCTCATCAGGTGGTCTGGGTGGAATGCTAGCAGTACTACGGGGATGTTAGCGTCGAGGCTGGCAATGTAACCTGCTATCCCTTCAACCTCCTCTACCGTAACATAGCCTGGTACTAATAGTATGCTTACAACCAGTAATGGTGGCTCACCCCTCGACTTAGACATGCCGGCTAGGAGCTTGGTGTTCTCCATAAGCCTTCTAACAGCCTTCTCGCCATCAACCCCCGTTAGGGCCTCGTAGACACTGGGGGTCCAGGCCTTCCAGTCTATCTTAACAATACCCCCGGATTCAAGGCTAAGCCTTGCAGCCTCCCTCATAACATTCGGGTTTAGAAGCCCATCCGTCTCCCAGCATATCCTCTTATACTTCTGCCCCCTCTCCCTACTCCTAGCTATGATCGCCTTAGAGGCCTGAATCAGTAGTGGAGCGTGGGGTGTAGGGTCGCCGCCGAAGTAGCATACACATGTAACCAGGGGGTCTAGGGCCTCCTCAACCAGATCATCCACAGTATAGCTTTTAGCCCACGAGGCCAGCCTACCATGTGCAATCATGGTCTTATGCTCCCAGTTCTGGCAGAAAACACAGTCAAGAGGGCATCCACCCAGGAATACTGCTAGGTTGTAGAAACCCCTCTCAACACCCTTAGTGAAGGTGTACTCGGGAAACCCCCTATCTGTTGTGGCTGGGCAGACTGGGGTTGCAACACAGTTGGTGGGGTGAGGGTCTAGGTAGGTGTGTACAGCCATCCTACCCTTACCAGCTACAGGTTCAAGCCCCATACCCCTATTAACCCATACACCGCAGAAACCAGAACCACCCTCGGGGATCCAGCACTCGTTAACACAGAGGTTACACTTAAGCCTACCACCTCTAGGAGGCTCCTCGGGGAACCCTATGGTAAGCCTCCACTTAGACCTCCTAGACCTGGGGAAAGGTATGGCATCCGACGGCCTACCCTTTAGGCATGAGTAGCATACCCCTATACTCCCGCTAACAAGCTTTGTGCTACCACACAGGCTACATACGGCCATGTCCTTACTCCAAGTGTGTAGAAGAGGGGAGGGAGGGTTTTAAAGAGTTTTAAGAGTGTTTTTTAACCTAGTGTTATCCTGAGCTCTTCCCCGCTCTCATCGACCAGCTCTTTCGGCTTTTCATCCTCGAAGTATATTATCCCCCTGTACGCGTTCCAGTATATGGGGCTTGATAGTATCCTCTCGATGTAGTCCCTCCTCCTATACTTCTCACCTGGGTTGAACCCCTTCAGGTCTACCGGTTTAAGCTCGAACTTCTTGTAGGCTTTCTGCACGTAGTCTCTGTAGAGCTCCTCTAGTACGTTGAAGGCACAGAAGGGTACTATCCTGCCATCCGGCATTAGGTAGTGTATGTTACACCTCCTAACCCTCGTTGTGTCATAGTTATACCTGTCCATGAAGTGCATTGTGCCTAGGAACAGTGATTTGTAGTGGAACTCCTTTATAGCATCATAGTTACCTCTAACGAAGACCTCAAACACTATCTTGAACATGTTGATGTTCCTCGGCATCCTAGCTATGTCAACGAACCTCCTCATATTCCATAGTAGCTTAGCTAGAGCCATCCTCCTACCAAGCTTCCCGGCTTCAAGTTTAACCCTAGACTCGTCAAGGAACTCTATGAAGCCTTCCACGTCGAAGAACTCCGTTATAGGCACAAACCTCCTCGGCACACCGTACTCATCCACCCTATCTACGAACACGTATGTCGCAACACCGCACATCGGGTGGTTACTTAACGTGTCATAGTACTTGCCCGTTATGGAGTCTATGAATTTAACGAACTTAGCTATAACAGGCACAGGGTACCAGGCCTCCCTTGGTATCTGACCTCCAGTCTGCTCCTCAATCCTGGCAGCTAGATCCGCAATTGTTATCCTAAACCTCTCCCTCTCAGCCTTACTAACCCTACCGGTAAGGCTTACAGGCTGGAAGTTTACACCCCTAACGACATCTATATGCTTCCCAGCAAACCTTATGATATCCCCTAGCTCGTGATCGTTAACAGTCCTAAGAACTGTTGGGACTAGGACCACATTAGGTAACCCTGCTCTTCTGAAGGCTTCTAAGGCGAATGGAACCTCATAATGGTTCTTCCAGTTAACCCTAGGTGTGACACCGTCAAAGCTCATGTAGATAACACTTACACCAGCCTCCTTCAGGGCCCTCACGTAGCCTACACCATCATCCGGGTTGTCTATGAACTTCCTTGCTATCGTTATACCGTTAGTGTTAAGCTGAATGTAATCTATACCCTCCTCCTTTAACACCCTAACTACATCAACTAGATCCTCTCTAACCGTAGGCTCTCCACCTGTAATCTGGACACATGAGTGTATGTTAGTTCCGTTACTCTGCCTCTTGAGCTGCCTAGCCATGAACCTTATCTGCTCAAGGCTAGGCTCGTAGACGTAGCCTGCTCTCTCTGAGTAGAAGAAGCAGTAGTAGCATGAAAGATCACATCTATTGGTAACAACCAGGTTTGCTAGTGCACTGTGATTCTCGTGCATCGTGCAGAGACCACAGCTAAACGGGCATGGGGCCCCTATGCTCGTGTAAGCTCCAGCTCCGCCAATACCCTTACCAGTCTCCTCCCACCTCATGAGCCTAACGTACATGCTGTAATCTCCGAAGTAGAGATCCTCAATTAAGCCATGATCAGGGCACTCCTTCCTTATATAGAGTTTACCATTATACTCGACTATCACAGCTGGTAGAAGCCTAAGACACTCCGGGCATATACTCGAGGTGTACCTTATAAGCCTCTCGCCACCCCTAACCTCCGGGATCCTACCACCAACAGGTATGGTTCTACCAGCTATCTCAATCCACACAATACCATCCCTGGAGAACATCCTACTAACACTGAGAGTCCTGGGAACCTGGACTTGAACAGCTCTAGAAGACATGAAGCTCCAGCCCCCAGTACTACCTACCACTTCTGGATTAAAAAAGCTTTAAACCCGAAAGATATATGTTTTATTATATACCTTTCTTGCCGCTAAAACCTCCACCCAGCATACATCACCCCCAGGAGGCAAGGTTTTAACCATCATCTGGAACTGATACACGGGGTGATCAGCTTGGGGGGTAGAACGTTAAAGTCTTTAATCGAAATTGAGGGTATGGCTATAGCAGGTTTAATAGAGGAGGTCTCGGTGGAGGATTGTAGCGAGCCGGATGGATGGAAGAGGATTGTAGCCCTAGGTAGAGATGGTAATGTTTATGAGACGAAGTGCGTAGAGCCTCAAGCAGCTAAAAGAAACTACTTGGTGTTAAGCGCCTACACCACCAGGTGGTCTAAACAGATAGTAGTTGGTGATAGCGGGGGTAACTCCTAGCCTCAATTATCCTTGCGTGGCATCACCCACACCATGCTTGTTGGGGCATGAGTGTGGTTGCATCCACTCTATCTCCTGATCTCGCTTTTAATCCATGATAGCAGGTTTAGGGGTTCCTCTCTGAACAGCTCTCTATCCATTTCCTCGTATTTACCAATTATAGGCTTGAACTCCATCATCCCCAGAACATGTTTCTCTAGGTCAACTCCAGGTGCTATCTCTACTAGCCTTACTCCGCCCTCCTCTAGTTTGAATACAGCTCTTTCCGTTATGTAGAGGACTTTTTGACCTCTCTTAAGCCCCTCCCTACTATTCCAGAAGACCTTGTAGACTCTTTTAACGAACTTACGTACACTCCCATCAGATACTATCACTAGCTTGCCATCCTCAACCCTTATATCCCTCTTCCCTGCTGTAAACTCTCCAGCGAAGTACAGTCTTGGAGCTCCATCAGCTATAACTGGGAAGCCCCCGGGCCCTGGGAGCCTACCCGGGAGGTATGATGGGTTAACGTTGCCCAGCTCGTCAACCTGCAGGAATCCTAGGGATGCAGCATCTATTATGCCTCCCTCGTATAGCGAGAATTGATCTGGCATTGATAGTATGGCGAAGGGCCCCTTGGCTGCCCCGAAGTCGGGGCCTAGGAGTGCTATTCCACCCCAGGGGCCTGACTCTATAGTCGTGTATATGTAGTCTCCTAGCCTCTCCTCCGCTATCAACTGTGATACCTCAGCTGGTATGCCTATACCCAGGTTTATGACTATAGGTCTACCCTCCTCTACAACAGTTCTAGCTAGCTCTACAAGAACCCTCCTAGCTACAACCTTCCTCACATCAAGCGGCCTAGGTTGCCTCTGTATGAACTCTAATGGTGGTATTATGCGACCCGATATTGTTGGATCGTAGTCTATGCTCGCGGTCTGCGTGTGATACTCTCTAGGAGCTAGGACAACGTAGTCTACGAGAGGCCCTGGTACCACGACCTGCTGTGGTTGAAGGCTTCCAAACCTCGCTAACCTTAAAACCTGGGCTATAACAAGACCCTTCCTAGGCATGGCCTTGGTAGCCTGTACTATAGCTAGGACAGTACCGTAAATGGCCTCATCCTCCATTGTAAGGTTACCCACCTCATCGGCCGTAGAGCCTCTAACGAGAGCCACCTCAGGTTTAGGAGCCCTGTAGAGGAGGTACTCTTCACCACCAACATTTACAATATCAACCCTAGCAGTCCTCCTCTCCCTAGCAAGATCGTTCAAAGCACCACCCTCAAGCCTTGGATCGAAAACAGTACCCAGACCAACACGTGTTAGAACACCAGGCCTCCCACTACCAACCTCCCTAAACCAGTAAGCCATAATACCTATACCCCATGAGTACGCTTCAACAAGATTATCAGCTATGAGCTTCTGCAAAGCCTCACTAAAGCCATAGTATGGAAACAGTAGACCCCTGATAAACCCGTAATCCCCCCTCTCCAGCATATCCCTAGCTATAACATCGATACCCCTACCAGGAGCTCCTGGGAACGCATCACATATAAGGAATAAGTCCCTAGGATGCCCCGTCCTCTTATACATCTCGTAGAGCTTCAGTAAAAGATACTCGGGGAGAGTTGCAACATTAAAGCCTGATATCGCCACAACAGACCCATCCCTAACCCCAATTAAAGCCTCAACAACATCAACAACCTTTGAGATCGCCACCCTCAACATATACAAAACACCAGAGTAACCTATGTGAGCACAAGTTTAATAAAGAATTTGAAGAGAGGCTCGTCTCACATAGAGCATATTTCAGGAAGGAAAATCTTAGGAAAATAATTAATTAAATGTGAATTTTAATAGTTGTAGGGTGTGTATATACTGGGAGATATTAGGGTACTTCAGGTTAGAAGTTATTGGTGTTAAATGAATAGCCTTAGAGCTAGCACCCATTGTGTTAGGGTTTAGAGCTGGGATTACGGTTCTTCTAGGAGCTCTACTCATACTCTACTCTAGTAGAAAGGCTAGTGGTACGAGCTTAGGGTTCCTTAATGGGCTTGCCGGAGGTGTCTTAGCATACCTAGCCCTTGAAGCTGGGAGTGAGGTCTCGGAGTATGTTGAAGGCCTAGCTAAATGGGTTACACTAGCTGACTTCCTAGATGCTTTCATTGTAACTAGTGTAGCGTTGATAAGTACGTGGTTGATCTTAGTGGGGGTGGAGAGGCGTTTGATATCATCAGGTGGCATGTCGAGTAGCGTGTTAACAGCTATCATTGTATCCATAGCACTTGGACTTCATAATGTGGGAGAGGGCTTCGCCATAGCTGCATCCCTCCTAGCCGGGAGGATAGCCTCAGCTCTCCTCTTCACCATAGGTTTTGCAGTACGCAATCTAACAGAGGGCTTCGCCATAGCAGGGCCGTTCTTTATGAGAAGTCCTGTTAAAGTCGTTGATAAAAGGCTATTCTTCCTGGTTATAGGTCTATCTCTTCTCGCAGGCCTCCCTGTAGTACCCAGAGCTCTAGTATATTACCTTGGTGTTTCAAGTGAGCTGTTCACAGCAACGCTACTTACTATCTCTATAGCGTCCATAATATATGCTATGTTACACATAAACCTCTCCGCCTTAGCAAAGCTTGGAGGAGTCTCGGGGCCTCTCTTCTGGATCTCGATATTTAGTGGTGTAGCCTTAGCCTACACAACTGAGACCATAATACTGTCTTCTATATCTTAGCTGTATCCGTTTAAACGCCTGCTAGGAGTTTCTTTACGAGCGCTAGTAACCCTTTACCACGTTGAGTCTCAAGAGTACTCCTCAGCGTTGTAACCTCCTCTCTGAGAGCTTTAAGCTCCTCCCTTAAGGCCTTTAGATCCTCTAGGACAGCTCTATGTTCTTCTCCATTCCTAGTAGATAAATGCCTTAATGCATCCTCGACACCTTTAAGCCTTTCATCTAGTGCGAGTACCGTTTTTGTTAGAGCCTGGAGTGCTAGCCTTAGATCTGATATCGTGCTCCTCTCCTCATAGCATCGTTTTAGAAGGATTCTTAGGTAGTCGTCGGGCTTGATACCGTATCTAAAGCTTTCAACTAGGATACTCTCAGCTAGATCACCACGTAGCGTTAATGTAACCCTCTTCTCGTCTGGATCACCTTGACTACCCATGTTTTCAGCCTGGAAGCCCCCTACCAGGTTTTAGCTTAGCCACTAAGCCGTTAAATGCCTTAGGTAATAGGATTCAATGATAATAGATTGATGGTAAGATTTAAAGGGTTCAGCTGTTATAAGGTTGTATCGAGGTGGGAGAGGTGGCTGAGTGGATTAAGAAGCCTAGGAACCTCGCCATAGTGATAATAGTAATCATTGTCATACTAGTGATCCTCTGGTGGATTTTCATCCGTTAAAATAGAACTACTCGACGACCGGTGCTATATAAACAACCATTTTCTCCCCTCCTGGTAGGTTGAAGCTTAACTGTAACGGGTAGTTTGTAGAGAACTCAACCCTCACTGTGTCAGCTGCACCTGCGGGTTTAGCTGCTATCTCAAGGGAGCCCCTAGAGTAGGATGCTACAGCTCTTTCATCGACATGGAGCTCTAGTAGTGGATCCCCCACCCTCAACTCCCATAAGTACTCTTTATCCTCCCCCTGAACCCTAACCTTAACCACGTCCTCCTCAGCTTCCAACGTCACAGTATCCCCTACTATCTTAGCGTCTGACACTAGGAGCTTCAAATCAGAAGCTTCCATTGTGAACCTAGCTGTAGACTGTAGTTTAAGCTCCCTAAACTCCTCTCCAGACATGTTGATTAATGGTAGTGCGAATGTCCTACTAACACCTATCTTCCTATCCGTTAACGTTACCTGGATTGACTGTGTTCCAGGATCAAGTTCAAGTGTTAGGATATCATTCCTACCAGCTCTCCTAACTATTCTATGTAGCTCGTCAACCCTCACTGTCATCCTAACACCAGGCGTCTCGACGGTATACTCGTCTAGAGAGTGTGATGGTAGGAATACAACTGCCATGGATGTCTTATCGGGGCTCATAAGCCACATTCTAAGCCCGTCTTCGAGGAGCTCCATGTAGCCCTCATCGTTTATCTTTGATAGAGCCTGGGTTATGTACTTAAACTTACTAGCCCTCCCATAGACTACCCTGAACACTGCGACCACCATGAGGATACCTGGGAGGTCTGGGGTTTAAAAGGTAGGTTGGGCTAAGTCCGTGGCTGGTGGTAGCCCTCAAGCGTAAAGGTTTAGGTGCTGCCACGCCTCCTCTTCAGGACGTCTATGAGTGCTGGGATGAACTTATAGAGGTCTGCTACCACCCCGTAATCCGCTTGCTTGAATATCGGTGCTGATTTATCCTTGTTAACAGCTACTATCACCTTGGACCCACTTACACCGGACATGTGCTGGGGTGCACCGCTAATACCTATTGCTATGTATAGCTTTGGAGCAACCCTCTTACCGCTAATGCCAATCCACGCATCCTCAGGTAGCCATTTCAAGTCGGCCGCTATAGGCCTCGTCCCGCCAACCTGGCCTCCGAGGAGTTTAGCTAGCTCGAACGCCATGCTTAGATCCTCTTTAGCCTTGAACCCTCTACCAACACCAACTATGACCTCTGCCGCCTCTAGGTTAACACCGCTAAGCTCTTTTGCTTTAACCTCAAGGACCCTAACCATCGTATCCCCTACGTTTAGCTCGATAAGCTCCCCGACACCCTCTCTTGGCGCTGGCTCCGCTACCCTAGGGTTAACTAGTATTATGGCTGGATAGGGAGCTTTAACGGTCATGGTAACCCTCTCGCTCAGGAAACCCCTCTTGTATACTATGCCGTCAGGCTCCACTCTAACCCCAGCTACATCCGGGGCCATGTGTATGTCGTGGAGCCCGGCAACCCAGGCCATGGCATCCTTAACGTTCCTAGTGTTAGGGCCTACGATCAGCTTGGGCTTAAGCTCGTTGTAGAGAGTGCTAATAGCCTTAGCTAGAACCTCAGGCCTACTACTCTTAACCCTGTAGACCTTATAACCGTATGATAGGAGCTCCTCCACCCTCTCAGCTGAATCCTGGAAAGCTACTATCACGGGATCGCCGATAGACCTAGCTAGTCCTACAAGCTCTCCTGCATCCGAGGGTCTCTGAGATACAACTATAACGTTACCCACCGTAAGCCACCCCCTAGAACCTTAGAACACCCTCTTTCTCGAGGTACTCTACTAGCTTCAAGGCGGCCTTCTCCATGCTAGCCTCCTCTATTAAAACCTGCTTTCTCGAAACAGTTACAACCCTCATGTCTAGTATGCTCCTCTGCCTCTTTACATCCAGGCCTAGATCCTTTAACGTTAACATGTGTATAGGCTTGCGTGAGGCCATCCTAATCTGTATGAGCGTTGGGGGTCTAGGCTCGTTAACCTCCTGGGTAACACTTAGGACTGCTGGGAGTGGAACCTCTAGAACCTCAATGTAATCCTCTAAATCCCTCTCGACAACAAGCCTATCACCTCTAACCTCCCTTATCCTCTTAACGTAACCTACATAGGGTAGGCCTAGCTTAGCTGCAACCCTACCCGGTATCTGGTATGTGGACTCATCGATACTAGCCTCACCTGCTAGGATTAAACTAGGGTTTAAACCCATCTTCTTGATAACAGCTGCTATAACGTTAGCTGTTACAGTGTAATCACCCGGTATAATTGATTCATCGGCTACGACGAAAGCCTCATCAGCAACCTTAGCTAGAGCCTCCTGGACAGCAAGCCTTAAATCCTTCTCCCTAGCCCTGAGAGGGCCCCACGTGAGTACTGTTACCGAGTAAACCTTACCACCAAACACCTGTCTAAGCCTTGCAGCCTCCTCAAGAGCGTTCCTATCAACATCAGATATCTTAAGCGGGGTGTAGTCGATGTCAAAAGTCCCATCAGGGTTCTGCCTTACAATCTCGGGGTTCAGAGAGGCTTTAACCAAGACAACTATGTTACCCAACCTACACACCATCCATGACTTTAGGGGCCTAGAGCTTATAAACAATTATAGATTTATACCTAAACTTATAAACAGAATCCTTTTGGAATAGTATAAGGGCGTCCAGCCCACCTAGATGTACGTTGAGGTATGTGATACAGCGGAGTGGGGGGCTTTGAAGGTAGCTGTTATAGGTGGGGGTTTTTCAGGCCTCATATTCTCGTTAAAGCTTCTTGAAGCGGGGGTTGACGTGACGTTGTTCGAAGAACATGAGGTTGTAGGCTACCCTCCCCATTGTACGGGGCTTGTATCTCGTAGGGTTCTAGGCTTTATCGGAGCTCCGGCTTTCAAATCCATTGTTTCGAGCTTCGATAGCATAACACTATCTAATGGTAGATCACGTGTAACCCTTAGGGTTAGGGGTGGCGTTTTCAAGCTTGAACGTGTTAAGCTTGAACGTTTAATGCTGGAGGAGGCGTTATCAAGGGGTTTAAAGGCTTTCATGGGTGTTGCTGTTAAACGTGTAAGCCCTCGTGGTGTAGTAGAGTACGGTGATAGCAGGATTTTCGACTCGATAGTTGTGGCTGACGGCTACCATGGATTGATCCACAGGAGCCTGGGTGTCGGCTACTTCAACCCCCCGGTTTACGGGGTTAACATAGAGTACGGTATGGTAACAGGCTCTCGGAGGGTGACTGTAGTCTTCGATAGTAGCATCTCCAGGGGCTTCTTCTCCTGGCTAGTTGAAATGGATCACGGTGTGCTAGCAGGCTTGGGTGCTAGAAACCCCAAACTCCTAGCTAGGGGTTTGAGGGTTCTAGAGGGGAAGTTCGGCTTGAGGCATAGGATGTTAGCCTACGGAGGCCCGGTGATAACGGGGCCACCTGCAGAGACTCTGAGCATTGGCAGAGTACACGTGGTGGGGGACGCTGGGGGCCTTAACAAGCCGTTAACGGGTGGAGGCCTCTACCCAAACTCTCTAGCAGCAAGTCTGGCCAAGAGGATGATCTTAGAAGGTGTAGACGTTAACACAGCGTTATCAAAATCGTTGAACACAGTCTCTAGCATGTTAAGGAAACAGTATAAGCTAGCTAAGGCGATCCTAGAAGGTGGTGTGATAGAGAGGATACTAGACCTCCTGGCAGGAGAAGAGGTGGGGGAGGCGGTGGGATCTGTGGACTACGATCACTACGAGGAGATACCATCACTAGCTGTAAGAAGAGCGTTCTGGAAAACAGTGAAGATAGGTGTTAGGACTATAGTGGAAAACCCAGCACTATTACCCCGTATAGCCTTAGCTATCCTCCCTTAGCCCCCTCCCTTAGCATAAGGTAACCTCCTATAATAGCTAGTATGGAGAGCACGCATGGAGCTATAAGACCTAGTATACCGCCCACGATCACGTACAGACCATTGCCTCTATACGAGTAGTATAACGCTATCAAACCCCCTATGATAGCTATAACTCCTGTCACCAGCAGAATACCGCCTTCGATGAGCGATATGCCAGTGAGATGGGTGATAAGGGGCTTTTGGGTTATAACGCTAACAGCTCCGGAGATTACAGCTAGAACTCCCCCGATGTAGCCTAGGTACGTGCCTACACCCACCTCCCCTCACCATCCCTAGATACTTTTACACCTTAAAATTAAAAATTTGGTATATATGTTGATGTTTACAGCTACCTATAGTATGGTGTGGCTCGAATGGTCCGTGATATCTTCATCCAAGGCTATCCGCTAACCCGGCGCCTCTCATCGCCGTAACTTATACTGCTCTCAGAGGTTATCAACCTTAATAATCCACTTCAATAGTAAAGCTTAAAAGGGAGGTTCATAGCCTACTATTGTAGAACCTAGTGTGGGGTGGTAGTATGAACGTCAACCCTGTTAGGATAGCTTCCACAGTCCTCCTAGCATTACTACTCCTAGGTGTCATAACACCTCTAGCGATTCCATCCTCAGCTCAACAGGTTAGAGAGATAACAATAGGGGCTCTCTACCCGCTCACAGGGGATCTAGCAACGTTTGGTAAGGCTAACGTTGAGGCTCTGAAGATAGCTCTAGAGGATGTTAATAAGTGGTTTGCAGATAACGGTTACCCGTGGAGGTTTAAGCTTGAAATTAGGGATAGCGAGACTAAGCCAGATACCGCTAAAAGCCTATTCAGAGCACTACATGGTGCTGGTGTTAGATACTTCCTAGGGCCTATGAGTAGTGGTGAGCTAAAGGAGCTTATAGCCGATATAAAAGCTGGGTATAAGGCTGTCGTCATAAGCCCCTCATCAACATCACCAGCACTAGCAATCAAAGACACAGTATTCAGGTTCCCACCGCCAGACGACTTCCAGGGTAGAGTTCTAAACATGCTATATAAGAAGGATGGAGTTACGCACGTCATAATAGTCTATAGGAACGATGATTGGGGTAAAGGGCTAGCTGATTTCATAAAAGCTTATGCAAAAGAGTTCGGTATAACAATTGTAGACACCATTCCATACGATCCCAAGGCTCCAGCGTTTGGAGCCTTAGTTGAGACTGTGAGAGCCAAGGTTGGAGAGTTAACGCGGGCAATCGAGCCTTCAAAGGTAGCTATCGAACTTGTATCGTTCGAGGAGGGTGTAAGCTTTCTGGTCGAAGCATCTAAGTTTGAAGAGCTGGGTAAGGTTAAATGGTATGGTAGTGATGGTACAGCTCTTAGCGCTAAGCTGTTAGAGGACCCTGTTGCCTCCAGGTTTGCTGCTAGTGTTGTCTGGAAGAATACTATTACCTTCGCTGCAACAGATATAGCTGTTAGGGTTTACTGGACTGTAAGGGATAGGGTTGGATACTCCCCTGACCCCTACTCGTTTATAAGCTATGACTGCCTATGGGTCCTAGCCCTAGCTATAGCCTATGCTGGAGGCCCGGAGGATGTAGATAAGGTTGCTGATATGATATGGAAGGTCCTGGAGACGTACGAGGGGGCTACTGGGAAGATAAAGTTGAACGAGTATGGTGATAGGGCTGGAAGCGATTACGCTATATTCGCACCAGTAATGGTAGGAGGTAAGATTGAGTGGAGGATGGTGGAGCTCTACGACTTCGCTAAAGATACGATAGTAAAAGTTGAGAAGGACCCATTCGCTGAGAGGCCTGCAACGCTACCAACAGCACTACCGAAGTTCTCTCCACCACCTAAACCAGCACCCGCAACAACACCTACACCTACAACACCAGCTCCTTTAGCTACAACACCCACACCTACGCCGACACCTACACCTACAACACCAGCTCCCGGTGTTAGCCCCGCACTCATAGCAGCCATAGTGGTAATAGTGATAGTTGTTGCCGCTATAGCATACTACTTGTTAAGGAGGTAAGATCTCATTCCCACCTTAAAGCTTTTAGGTTTTTCCCCTTTTTACCCTCCTCTTAGATGGGGAGGTGGTTTGCATTAATCGGGCCTCTTGAACCTATACTTGAGGTTAGGGGTGTTTCAAAGTACTTTGGTAGCCTTAAGGCTTTGGATGGAGTTGATCTTGTCGTTCCACGTGGTAAGGTTACACTACTCATTGGCCCTAATGGTAGTGGTAAGACGACCTTGATTAACGTGATTACAGGTGTTCTCAGACCTGATAGTGGTAGAATCGTCTTCGAGGGTATCGATATAACTGATATGGGAGCTCACGAGAGGTTTAGGTTGGGCATTGTTAGGACTTTCCAGATTCCAAGGTTGTTCCAGAACCTCTCCATACTAGAGAACACAGTTGTAGGTAGGCATGGTAACCCTGGGGAGAGCTTGGTACGAGGGCTTATTAGGAGTTTATGGTATGGTTTTGAGAGGAGATCGCATGAGGATGCTCTAGACCACCTAGATCGTTTAAACCTGAGAGAGCAGTTGGGTAGTATTGGTGATAGGAGGCCTAGGGAGCTCAGTGGTGGTCAGATGAAGCTTCTTGAGATCAGCAGGGCCCTTATGCCCTATAAGCCTAAACTCATTATAATGGATGAGCCTGTGGCCGGTGTTAACCCAACCTTAGCGCACGAAATCCTCTCATTCATAAAGAAGGTGAGTGTAAGTGAGGGTGTAACATTTCTAATTGTCGAGCATAGACTCGATATAGCTGTTGAGTACGCGGACTACGCTTACGCAATGCACCTAGGTAGGGTTATAGCTCACGGTGATCCACGCTCCGTACTCGAAGATCCAAGGGTTATCGAGAGCTACCTGGGTGGGTGATGTTGGATCAACCGATACTAGCTGTAAACTCCCTCAACTCAGGCTACGGTAAGTTCCAGGTTGTATTCGATGTAAGCTTTAACGTCTATAGGAACGAGATCTTCGTCATTGTAGGACCTAATGGTAGTGGTAAGAGCACCCTTCTAAAGTCGATATTCGGTCTTACAACCATATACTCGGGGAGCATAAGCTATATGGGTAAGGATGTAACAAAGCTCCCACCCCACGTCAAGGCTAGGATGGGGATAGCGTACCTACCACAAACCGATAACGTCTTCTCAGAGCTAACTGTGAGGGAAAACCTCATGATGGCCACATACACTTTGAAGGAGAGCGAGGCCAGGGATAGGGTTGAGGAGGTTTTAAAAATATACCCTGTGTTGAGGAACAAGCTAGACTATAAGGCTAAGAGTCTTAGTGGTGGTGAGAGGCAGATGCTAGCACTAGCCATGACCCTGGTTAGGAGGCCTAGCATAATAATGCTCGACGAGCCTACAGCCAACCTAGCCCCCGTTGTAGCTAGGGATCTACTCAAGAAGGTGTCAATATTGAGGGATGAAATGGGCATAACGGTTATCCTGGTCGAGCAGAACGCTAGAGCAGCGCTTGAGATGGGTGATAGGGCCCTGCTCATGGTTAGCGGTAGGGTAGCCTATGAGGGACCTGCTAGGAGCCTACTACAGGATGCCGAGCTTGGGAGGAGGTATCTAGGGTTAAGGTGATAGCTTGTGGTGCTACCAAGCCCCGAGTTCCTCGTCTACTCGATAGCGTATGGATCGGTGCTAGCGTTACTCTGCATAGGCCTAACATTAACCTACATGGTGACCAAGGTTCCTAACTTCGCGCATGCAACATTAGCTATCACCGGCGCAACTGTAACCCTATTCCTGCTCGATAGAATCTACTACAGCCTACACCCGGTTAGATGCCATGGGTGCGTGGTACAGTATGCCACCCTCTACCTCCTAGCACCAATACTAGCCTTCATCATTGTAGGATTAGTAGCGTTAGCCGAGTACCTGTTAGTGCTAAGACCGTTGGCTAGAAGAGGTATGGGTATCATAGGGCTTATGATAGCTACGTTAGCTTTCGACATGATCCTCTACAACGTGCTCTCCCTAACACTTTACATTGTACCAGCGAAGAATCTTAGCAGGCTTATGGACGCCCCGCTAAAGGGCTTCGATGTAGGCGTGACACTGGCTGGTGTTAACACCAGTTTTAGCAGGTTACTCCTACCACTTGTGGCAATCACACTAGCTGTAGCTTTACACATGTTCCTTACAAGGACCAAGTTTGGCGTCTCTCTGAGGGCCTCTATAGAGAATCCTGACCTAGCTAGGGTTCTAGGTATAAACGTTGACCTAGCCTACATGGTCTCATGGTTTCTAGCTGGAGGCCTGGCCGGCGCCTCTGGAGCACTATGGGCTTTCATGATTGAAAGTTATAAGCCTGAGACAGCGTACTTCATAATAGTCAGTATATTTGCTGGAAGCATACTAGGCGGTCTTGGGAGCGTATATGGAGCCCTGGTAGGCGGGTTCCTGATAGGCCTTGCTGAAACAGTAGGGTTGGTGATAACACAGAACTTACTACAACTACTGCTAAACCTATTACAACAACTGCTAAACATGCTTGGTCTCACGGTAACTCTCACGGTGACAGTAACTTTAACACAGTATCAGAGGTTCTTCAGCCTAATTATAGTTATCGTGGTGTTGCTCGTAGCACCCCAAGGGCTTGCAGGTATCAACTTTAGAGGTTTACTGGCTAGAGGTGGGTTGAAGTGATCGAAGAGCTCCTTAGAATATTCACTTTAGCAGACCTGCTGGATGTAACAGTGATACTTATAGTCGTTCTAGCCTTAAACCTGATGGCCGGTTACGCTGGGATACCCAACTTCGGGATGGCCCTCTTCGTCTTCATAGGTGCTTTTAGCCTAGCAGGGATAGGTACTAGGGTGGCTTTACTCCTAACCAGTATTGTGGATCCAGGTTTCATCGACAGGCTTAGTAGGGCCCACCTACTCATAGCTAAAACGTATAATGGTAGTTTCAAGGACATACTATTGTATGGCGTAGCTGGAGATCCTATGGTTAACAGGGTGGCGGCCCCCGAGATGGAGGAGATCATATCACAGGATTTAATCCTATCCATGATCCTGCTTGTAACAGTCCTCGGAGCAGCTATCATACTAGGGGCCCTGATGGGCATCATAGCTAGTTTTGCAGCCGTAAGGTTGAAGGAGGATTACCTGGCGATAGTCCTACTAGCGTTTAGTGAGATGATGGTAATGGTTATATTCGCCCAAACAGACTTCCTCGTGGGGGGGCCCAACGGAGCTTATGTTGTGAAACCGTGGCCTACTGTCCTAGAGGGTGCTGTCAAACCTATAACACCTCCTGGTATAAGCTCTGATCTAATGATAGCTTTGATTGTAAGCCTGTTAGTCCTACTCCTAACCTTTGTGTATGCTGAGAGAATTGCTAATAGCCCTATGGGGAGGGTGTTGAGGGCTATGAGGGATGACGATCTAGTTATAGCAACGTTCGGTAGGGATGTCCCTCTAACTAGGTTGAAGGTCATGGCCGTGGGGGCTATGATAGCCTCGATAGCAGGGGTCCTCTACGCTACCATTCGTACCCCTGTTGTAGCTTCAACATATGATAGGTTCACGTGGACGTTCGTCCCATGGGCTATGATGATACTAGGTGGGATGGCTAACAACTGGGGTGTAGTGCTAGGAGCTATAACCATATACGTGGGGCAGAGGCTAATATACTACTACACCCCGAGCGTCTTCCAAGCTATGGTGCCAATCCTCGATGTCATATCAAGGCTAGCAGTACCCCTAATCCTCTCATCAACAGCACTCATAATCATACTCCTAGCCCTCCGGTGGAGGGCGAAAACCGGTCTTGTGAGGAGGCTAGCAACATACACGATTATAGGGTTAACCGGATTCATGGGTTCAACCCTAATACTAGCTGTCTCAATCCACCACATCATATCAAATATAGTCTACGTTCAAGCCCTACTACCCAAGATATTCTTAGGCATGGTTATAATATTAGTTTTATACCTAAGACCTCAAGGTATAATACCGGAGAAACCTGCAAGAACGCTGAGTAGAAGGGAGCTAAAGGAAATTCTAGCAGGAAGGTCTAGATGAAGGAAACAGTGATTGAAAACGTTATTAGTCCCCCAAACTACCCCTACGATGGGTGGAACGTTCTTGAAACGATTCGGGCTCCTCAGGAAAGCTAGGCTACCAAAGCTAGCTAGGCTTAGAAGGGTTAATGGTGGCTAGTATGGCGGTCCGCGTTAGACTTTTAATAAGATCTCTTGATACTAACGTCGAGGTCTTAACGGCAGCTCTTGTCAACACAGGATATGAGGTTGAGGAGCCTGAGATCCTACTACCTAGGAGGCTTGCTGAGTTCATGGGCATAAGCCTTAAACCCCCACGAGCTAGGGTTATGGTCTACGAGACCCCCTTTGGATTCTACCACCTCATCTTCTCCCCTAAAGCTGTAAGTGTTCATCTAGTGGATGTGTGTAAGAGGGTAGAGGAGGTTAATGTAGCCGTATCCGAGGGTGAAAGAGAAGTTCTTATATCGGATGCTCTTGCAGAAGCTTTAGGCATACAGTTGGTGGGTATAGCGAGAGGTTTATGGAGGTATAGAGACGACCCACCCGATGTGATTCGAGAAAGTGTGAGAGCAGAGTACTGGTGATCCCCCACCCGCTCTTAAGAGAGAGGTTTCAGGTGTGAGAGCCGGCTTCAATAGCGTTTCAGGGCGTGGTCTTGGGGTTTCTCCTGAGTATTTTCCTTAGCACATACTTCATTATACCCCCGTGCTTATAGTACTCTACCTCGACTGGTGTGTCCAGCCTTGCTTTAACCTTGAACTCTATGATCCTCCCATCAGGCTTTCTAGCTCTTACTGTTAGTATCTTGCCCGGGTATAGGCCCTCCTCTATGCCTATTATATCGTATTCCTCGCTCCCATCCAGCCCTAGTTTTTCAGCATTCTCCCCCTCCATGAACTCTAGTGGTAGTATGCCCATGCATACTAGGTTACTCCTATGTATCCTCTCGTAGCTTTCAGCTATAACAGCTTTAACGCCTAGGAGATAGGGGCCTCTTGCAGCCCAATCCCTACTACTACCTGTACCGTACTGCTTCCCAGCTAGCACTATGACCGGGATCCCCGCCTCCCTGTACGCCATTGCAGCATCGTACACGTGTACTACCTCACCTTTAGGCCAGTATACGGTCCACCCTCCAGCCCTATCCTTTACAAGCATGTTCCTGAAGCCCGGGCTATCGAATGTACCACGGGCCATGACCTCAGGGTTACCTCTAAGGCTACCGAATGTTAGACCGAGCCTCTCAGGATCCACCCCGAACTTCTCCTTCAAGAACTCCCCAGCTTTCGATGTCGAGCTTATCCTACCAGCTGGGCTTATGTGGTCTGTGTTAGTCCTATCAGGTGCTCTTACTAGGACCCTAGCACCCCTTATATCCCTTAACGGTTGGGGTTCGAGGGTGAAATCGTCTAGGAACGGTAGTCTCCTAATCATATAGCTTCTCTCATCCCACTCGTAGAGGTCCCCTGTGGGGGCTTCCAGCTTCTCCCAGTACTCATCCCCTATGAATATGTCCTTGTACTTCTCCCTGAAGAGCTCGGGGTCCAGGGCCTCCTCCATAGCCTTGTTAACCTCCTCCTGGCTAGGCCATATGTCCCTTAGGTATACGGGGTTACCGTTCGGGTCTAAGCCTAAAGGCTCCCTATCGAAGTCTACGTCTACGCGGCCTGCTATAGCATACGCTACTACCAGTGGTGGGCTCGCTAGGAAGCTAGCTTTGGTTAGAGGGTGTATCCTGCCGGCGAAGTTCCTATTACCGCTTAGGACTGCTACAGCGTAGACATCGGATTTCCTTAACACCTCCTCCACAGGCTTTGGTAGGGGGCCGCTGTTACCTATACACGTTGTACAACCAAAGCCTACTACGTGGAACCGGAGGGCTTCAAGGTATGGTAGGAGCCCTAGTTTACGCCAGAGCTCCACTACAACCCTACTACCTGGAGCGTTACTAGTCTTAACCCATGGTTTAACCGTTAAACCCCTCTCAACAGCCTTTCTAGCTAGGAGGCCTGCTGCTATCATGAGAGCTGGGTTGCTGGTGTTAGTACAGCTTGTTAGAGATGCTATTGCTATAAACCCGTCCTGGAGTCTAGCATCGACACCGTTGAACGAGACTGTCACCGTTGTCCTAGCCCTATTCCTCGATCTAACGTAATCCTCTATGAGCTCCTCCAACCTCCTCTTAGCCTCCGATAAGGGTATCCTATCCTCTGGGTTAGCAGGCCCGGCTATGCTGTGATCCACATCGGCTAGATCTATTTCCACCACCTCACTATACCTAGGCTCCGGGTCCCCGAGATCATACCATAAACCTACAGTCTTCGTGTAGAGCTCCACAAGCTTGACATGCTCAGGGCTTCTACCGGTGACCTGAAGGTATCTTATGGTAACCTCGTCCACCGGGAAGTAGCCCATCGTAGCACCGTACTCCGGGGCCATGTTCGCTATAGTAGCTCTATCTGGTACACTAAGCTTCTTAACACCAGGGCCTATGAACTCCACGAACTTACCTACAACACCCTTCCTCCTAAGCTTCTCCGTAACGTATAGGACTAGATCCGTAGCTGTAACCCCTGGTCTAAGCTCTCCTACAAGCCTAACACCTACAACCTCGGGTAGGAGTATGTAGTTAGGCTCACCTAGTATGACGGCCTCAGCCTCAATACCACCAACACCCCAGCCGAAGACCCCGAGGCCGTTGACCATAGGTGTATGGCTATCTGTGCCTAGAAGGCTATCAGGGTAGGCCCAAAGACCTCCCCTGAAATCCCCTACTATGACGACCTTCGATAGGTATTCTAGGTTAACCTGGTGTATTATGCCCTTGCCTGGCGGCACAACCCTAAAGTTCTTAAAGGCCCTCTGAGCCCACTTTATCAGAGAATACCTCTCCCTATTCCTCTCATACTCCTTCCTCTTGTTAAGCTCTAGAGCATAACTAGTACCGTAGTAGTCCACCTGGATGCTATGATCTATAACGAGGTCAACGGGGATAGCTGGATTCACTATCGAAGGGTCACCACCTAGCTTTGCAACAACCTCCCTCATGATAGCAAAGTCCTGGATTACAGATATACCTGTTAAATCCTGTAGTATAACCCTCTCAGGGTAGAATGGAACCTCCCTTCTACCAGCATACCTAGCCCAGTTAGCTACACTCTCAACATCTACATCTCTAACAGTGAACCCATCATAGTGTCTTAAGACGTTCTCCAGTAGAACTCTTATGGAGTACGGTAGGACTTCGAGCTCACCTAAACCAACCCTACTGATATCCCTTAAAGCTAGGTAGGATGCCCTACCAGCGTATGTGTCCATCTCCCTCCTGAGAGCCTCTATGACCTCGCGCAAAGACACCACCAGGGCACACGTATACGCCTAATCCTAATATATCCTCATTAATCCTAATATATTCTCACATATCTATCTCCTCGTATATTTATCTATCCTGTGAGCTCAGCCAACCAATGTGGTGAACGTTTGTTTGAAGACAAGGACTATGATTAGAACTAGGAGCCCCAAGCCTAGAGTTCTAAGAGCTGATATCAGGATGCCCTCGCCGGTTATAACACCCAGGTAGCCACCTACAGCCATCAATGATACCAAGGATATCGCTGTAGAAGCTAGGAAGGCCTCCCACACCCCGATTAACCCTGCTAGCGATGCCAGGTAGGGTACCACCATTACGAGAGGGAACAATAGCATGCCCGTGGAGCTCCACAGAGCAACATATAGTGGTATGATGGTTGTAGCTCTAGCGTATATGGAGCCCCTCAAGCTGGCTCCAAGCTTCCTCTCAAGCTCCCTAAGCTCCCTAATCCTCTCAGCTCTCTCACTCAAAAGAACACCCATAAACCCTGATATGATACTCAACGATATGCTACCCCCAAGTACAGCTAGGATCATAACCTTAACATCTATACCAGGAGTGTAAGCTCCAACGTTAACACCCAGAGCTGACACTATGGAGTCTACAGAGTTGGTTACAAACAACCTCCTAGCTATGTAGAGGGCGTCGGGGCTAACCCTAAGAGCCTCCCTAAACCCCCTGGTGATAGACGAGACGAGCCTAGATAAACTAAACCCAGACCACCCCCAGGGTTCTAGCTAGAGGCGCGCAGAGACTTCAGTACGAGTAGCCTCCTACCGGTATGCCTGTGAACCTCAAGTAGCAGGCCATCACCAAGCCCCTTAACAGCAACCCTCTCATCAAGAACCCTAAAACCACAAGCAGGACACCTATAGAAGTAGGATACCACAACCTCGCCACCCCTCTCAACCTCACTCATATACTCCATGGATGTCCTACAACGAGGGCATAAGACCTCGTAACCCCAAACACCCATACACAGACACCTAAGGGCAAAACCCTAACCTAAAACCCTAACTACCACTATTAAGCTAGCTTAATTAACCTTAATCTAAGTAGGGGTATAGGACTTAGAACCGTGAGATGGTAGAACCCCACACAACATATAAATAAGCCGGAGCTAGTATAGATAAAGTGGAGCCGGGGTGGCCGAGCGGTCTAAGGCGGCGGGCTGCAGTGGTTAGAGCTGGGCCTATAGCGGAGACCCGTTGAATCCCGGGTTCGAATCCCGGCCCCGGCTCCACAACACCTATAAACCCCCAGGCTCTACACTATAAACTCTGGAAGCCGCGGTAGTATAGCCAGGCCCAGTATGCGGGCCTTTCGAGCCCGTGACCCGGGTTCAAATCCCGGCCGCGGCACCACTCTACAGGTCCCCTCTCAGCACTACATCAAGCTTAAATAACATGCTTAGCTTCACATAAAGTAAGCAGAGCCTACGAAGTTAACTCTTGTACTGAATCGTGCGAACAACATGGGTAGCAATGAAAATAAAAGCAGATTCTAAGCTCTTGAAAACTTAGCTGATATGCTCATAACTATTAAACGTTATGAGCTAGCATGATATACCGGGTGGGGGGTTCGGGTTAGGATTGAATATACTTATGGAGGGTTTCCGGGTCTATGTTACCTCCTGTCACCATGACTATAACGTTTTTACCTTGCAGTCTATCCCTTATCTTGGTAGCTGCTGCTAGGGCTGCTGCTCCAGCTGGTTCCGCTATAACCCTTTCTACCTCTACGAGCACTCTTATCGCATCTATCATCTCTCGATCGGATACCAGGATTATATCGTCTATCCTATCTTTTAGTATACTGTAGGGGAGCTCGTAGGCCCTAGCTGTTGCCAGGCCCTCTGCTATCGTCTCCGCCTTCCCTGTACTCACGAGCCTCCCTTGTCTCCACGATTGGTAGAAGCTTTGAGCCCCCTCAGCTTGAACCCCTACGACTTTGATTTTCGGGTCTACGCTCTTAGCGACAACTACTGCTCCCGAAGCACCGGAGCCCCCGCCAATAGGGTTGATTATAACGTCTACATCTGGGAGATCCTCTATGTTCTCCAGGTGCATCGTAGCAACACCCGGGTATAGGAGTGGTTCGTTTATGGGGTGGACGTAGAGCATACCCTTCTCAACAGCAAGCCTCTCAGCATACTCCCTAGCCTCTTCGAAGATGGAGCCGTGGAAGATCACATTGGCACCAAGATCCCTTAAAGCTTCAACCTTAACCCTACTTATACCATGTGGGACAACTATGATTGCTTTAGCCCCGAATAGGGATGCAGCGTAGGCTATGGATTGAGCATGATTGCCTGTCGAGGCTGTAACAACACCCCTTCTAACAGCCTCATCAGCCTTAACACTCATGAAGTAGACACCACCACGAACCTTAAACGACCCTGTCACCTGTACATTTTCAAGCTTAAGGTAGACGTTGAATCCTAGAAGCCTTGAAAGCCTCCTAGAGTACCTTAAGGGGGTTCTGATCAGGTGCCTTTGAACAACAACCCTAGCTCTGTAGACATCACGAAGGGTGAATAAATCCACTACGGACACCATTGGTAAGTTACCCTAAGACGTATTTAAGCACTACTAAGATGACGTTAACGTATTTAACTTGTCTAAAGTTAAACCTATAGTGGGATGTTGTCTTTGAATCCTAGAGTTAGGCTTGTTAACATAGGGCCCTTTAGGGATGTGGAGGTAGAGGTTAAACCTCTCACCGTACTCATTGGCAGGAATAGTGTTGGTAAATCTTTCCTAGCTCAGATGCTCTGGGCTCTAGATACTACAACACCAGATCCTGAGGTCTGGGTTGACGAGGTGTTTAAGAAGATGGAGGATGAGTTTAAAACATCCGACCCCTATGAGAAGCTCCTAGAGAGGGTTAGGAGGGGAGGTGATGTAACAGAGGTTTTTAGGAAACTTTTAGAAGCTTACATTGAGACAGCACATGTCGGATTAACTGCCGGGCTTAGAGAGAGGCTTGAGGAGGTTTTCGAAAGTCTAGATAATATCGTCATGGAGGGGGCTAGTGAAGCTAAAATCAGGGTTGAAGGTCGAGCTCTAATAGAATTCAAGCTAACGAGAGACGAAGTACAAGTGCTGGAGTATAAACCAGACGCAGGTTTCGTAGAGAGGGTTTATGCGAGAACTCTACCTTTGGGACGTTTAGTTGTGGAGCTACTTGAAGATGGGAGGGGTGTGGTGTTATACGATGGAGTTGTCTCCTCTATGGATGAGTTGTACGATGCCACCCTTATACCCTTACTCGCTTATCTACATGGTAGCTTTGGCTTGCTATCCTCCTGGTTTACAAGAGAAAGCGTCTTCCTCCCCGATAGTAGGGCTGGTGTCTCCAGGATTCTCCTTAGACCGCTCCCACGCTCCATGGTTAAGGAGGTTAGGAGTGTTGATAGAGAGTATATAGGGTTTGTTCGGAGGCTCTCAAGATTAGCGTTTAAGAGTGAGTACGTGTCCGGTGATGTTGGGGAGTCTCTGGAGGAGCTCTTACACGAGCTTGGTTGTAAACTGGAGGTTACTAAGAGGGCCGGTAGGCACACTCTATACCTTAGAATGTGGAGTGGGAAAAGACTTAACATATCGGAATCCCCTTCTGGCGTAAGAGAGGCTCTAACTGTAGCACTAGCCCTAGCCCTACCTGAGTACCACATGGTTTTCATAGAGGAGCCTGAAGCACACCTTCACCCTAGAGCTCAGAGGATACTAGCCAGACTTATAGCTAGGGCTGTGAACTCCGGAAAACACGTTGTTATAACCACTCATAGCAGCTACCTACTCCACGCGTTAAACAACCTAGTAGCCCTACATAGGAGAAGGGGTGGTATAGAGAAGATCAAGGGTTTCAAGGCATCAGACGCTATAGACCCTGATAGTATAGCAGCTTACCTGGTTAAGATAGGGGATGGTGTGGCTGTTGCTGAGAAGCTTAAGGTCGACGAGTATGGGATACCAACGGATGAATTCTCTAAGGTTGCAGAGGAGCTCCTAGAGGAGGAGGCTATGATAGAGGGATTAGGCTAACTGGGGTTCTTGTTGAAGGTATTCAAACTAGATGATGTGTACTCGAAGCTGGAAATCTCATGTGGAAAACATGCAGACGAGGTTATCATCACCGACGATAAAGTGTTTATAGTGGAGGGAACTGGTAGGGCTAAGCTGGAGGACGTAAGGAAGCTTATTGAAACGATAAACTGCATTATAGGCAATGATAGGTTGCAATCCGAGCTACTAGGAAGGTCGTCAATTAAGGGCGTAACGATGATAGTTATTATACACTCGCCTAGAAGAATTGATAGTGAGGTTGTCGATAAGCTTAGATGCGATGTTAGTAACCTAAATAGAAGCTTGAGAGGCCGTGGGGTGAACGTGAGAATCTCTAGGAGAGCCTCCTGTTATGAAGACCTTAGAGTCATAGTCAGTCATCGTGGTTCCTAGCTTTACACTGGTACCCCTAGTATCTTATGGTGAATGTCTTGAACTCCCCCTTGTACTCCTCGAATCTAACGTGAACCTCCCTCACCTCTGCTAGCGGTGGCCCCCTCAGGCTCCAGCATATGACCTTCTCGACGGAGCTCCTATCACCCTCTAGTACCGCTTCGACTGTCTCACCATCTGGTAGGTTTCTAACCCACCCTTTCACACCATGCTCCTCCGCCACACGTTTCATATTAGCTCTAAAGTATACCCCTTGTACTAGGCCTCTTACTATGAGGTGTGCTCTCACCCTCTCACTCAAGCTCTGCCACCTACTAGCGTTTCCCCGCTAACGGTATTTTCGTTAGCGGGGTTGGGCCTTGGTGTGAGATCATTAGCTTCACCCACACCTCATGGGCCCCGGTCGAGCCCAACGCCATAGGGCTCCCATCTGAGTAGGCCTACCAACAGCCCCCCTCACCGTAGTGCGGATCAACGGGGAGCTGTATCCATTAATCCTTCCCCCTCCGAAGCTTAAATACCTGCTGTTTAGCTATAGAACTGTGGCAACCTCCCACACGATCTTTGACGGCTCACCCAGCACCATTACACCAAGTATTTACAGCTATCTACAGCTATTTAAATCTACCGTCAGCTCCGTAACAGCCTGTTATGGGTGTGGGTTTAAGTGTCTCAGAGGAGATGCGCCTCCTCACAGGGATGCCTCCTCGGTGCCAGCTCGGCGATCATCCACCCTACTTTTACAAGCTGTGAGGCTTAAATCCCTTACCGCCATGTAGTCTTTTAAGGTTTAGCCTTCTAGCTTGTGTCCTGGTGTCATTGATTGTTTCGGAGATTGTTGTTAGTGAGGGTGAGTACGAGCTCCTCAGGTTGATGGCCGAGAAGGGCTTCTCCAGAGGTTCTCTAGACGATGCTAGTAGGTTGCTTGGCATAGATAAATCCAGCTTAGCTAGCCTGCTCATGTTACTCAGGGATAGGGGTGTTGTTAGGGTTCAGGAGGAGGTTCGAACCCTCTGTAGGCCTACGGCTAAGGGTTTGGACGCCATATCGAGGGGTCTTCCAGAGGAGGCTCTCCTAGACTACCTTGCATCCAGAGGTGGGGTGGCTAGGCTTGATGAGATCTCCCAGACCCTAGGGGAGTATGCTAGCATAGCCTTAGGGCAGGCTAGGAGGAGGGGTTTGGTTGAGGTACAGGGGGGTTTCGTTAGGCTAGTACAGGATCCTGGTATCGCTAGAGATGCTGTTAGAGGCTTGAGGGATGCTCTTGAGAGCTGCTCTAGGATAGGGCTCGTCGAGCCTAGCTTGTTTAGAGAGCTTAGGGAGAGGGGTTTGGTTGAAGAGGTTAAGGTGAAGGATGTTTTTGTAGAGCTCCTAGATGATCCTGTAAGGTTGCTGGAGAGAGTTAGAGTTGAGGCTTCAAGGCTTACATCGAGGATGCTTAGGGATGGTTCTTGGAGGATGTACAGGTTTAGAGCTTACAATGTTGAAGCAGAGCCACCGAGGGTTCAGGCTGGGAGGCTACACTTCCTACAAGAGTTCATAGAGGTTATAAGGGATGTTATGAAGGAGCTTGGATTCAAGGAGGTTAGGGGGCCTGTTGTCGAGCTAGAGCTGTTCAACTTCGACATGCTATTCCAGGCTCAAGATCACCCTGCTAGGGAGATACATGACTCCCTATGGGTTAAAGCTGAACCTGTTGATGTGACAAGGCTCTACGGGGGTCTAGTCGAGAGGGTCGCTAGGGTCCACGAAGCGGGGTGGAGGTATAAGTGGAGTCCAGCCATAGCATCAAGGCTTATGCTCAGGAGCCAGACTACAGCTGTATCAGCTAGAACACTAGCCCTCAAGCCCAGCCCTCCGATAAGGTTCTTCACCATAGGCAGGGTTTACAGGCATGATGTTGTCGATGCATCACACCTACCGGAGTTCCACCAGCTGGATGGGATTGAGGGTGATTACGGCTACACGTTCAGAGACCTACTTGGAACCCTTAGGGAGATATGTGGTAGGCTTGGGCTAGAGGTTAAATTCAAACCAGGCTACTTCCCCTTCACAGAGCCTAGTGTTGAGGGCTACGTAAGGCTTCCTAACGGTAGGTGGCTTGAGCTCTTCGGAGCAGGGCTGTTCAGGCCTGAGGTTCTAGAGATGGCTGGTGTAGACTACCCTGTTGGAGCATGGGGTTTCGGTATTGAGAGGCTTGCGGCAGCCTACTACGGGATCCCGGATATAAGGCTACTGTACACCGATGACGTTGAGTACATAAGAGGGTTTAGGGTTAGGGTGTAGCGCTATGCCTGTGCTAAGGTTTAGAGTTGAGAGGTTGTATGAGCTCCTAAACATGGAGCCTAGGATGCTATCGGAGCTACTATTCAGGCTTAAGTGTGAGAGTGAGGAGAGAGAAGGCTACCTTGAGGTTGAGGTTAACGCTGATAGGCCTGACATGTTCATGGGAGAGGGGTTAGCTAGAGCTGTTAAGGGGCTACTCGGCGTTAATAGTGGATGGGCTAAACCTAGGGTTGTCGATAGTGGGTTCAAGCTACTCGTAGAGGATGTACCCACGAGACCGTACATTGTCGCAGCCGTAGTCTACAATGTCAACATTGATAGCGAGTACTACCTGGAGGAGCTCATACAATTCCAGGAGAAGCTCCACGAAGGGCTTGGTAGGAGGAGGAGGAAGGCAGCTATAGGGCTCCACGATGCTGATAAGATCCCGGGGAGGATGTTAAGGTACGCTATGGCCCCACTCGATGTTGTATTCAAACCACTAGGCTACACAAAGCCGGTGACAGCTAAGGAGCTCCTAGAGAGTGATGCTAAGGGTTTGGAGTACGGTTGGATATCGAGACTTGGGGATAGACATCCATTCATATTCTCCGATAACGAGATCATAACAATGCCTCCGGTGATAAACTCTGATATAACAAGGCTAGAGGTTGGGACAAGGAACATCTTCATAGACGTTACATCCACCGATCTACAGGTAGCAGAGGCTATACTCAACATAATCGTATCCAATCTAGCTGAAAGACCTGGAGCCTACGTAGGCCTTGTAGAGGTTAAAGCCCCATGGGGTGGGTTCTACCCCAGGCTACAGCCTAGGGTTATCAGGGTGAAGCCAAGTGATATAAACGGGGTTCTAGGATCAAAGCTTACCGTAAGTGATATCAAGTCCCTCCTCGAACGTATGAGGTATAACGTTAATGTCGATAATGACGTAATTGAGGTCGAAATCCCACCGTACAGGGTTGATGTAACAAGTGTGGTAGACCTAGCGGAGGACGTGGCGATAGCGGTAGGGTATGAGGAGCTCAACCCAACCCTATGGCAGCCTAGGACCCGGGGGGAGTATCATGGTTTAACAAGACTGTCTAGGAGCATAAGGATGATACTCGTAGGCCTGGGGTTCACCGAGGTTATGAAGTTATCGCTTACAAGCCCACAGCTACTCGAAGCCCTGGGCTTGAGGGGGGAGGTGGTTGAAGTTCTAAACCCTGTCCAGTTGGAGTACAGTGTCCTCAGACCCTCGATAGTGGTTACACTCTTAGACCTTCTAACGGGGAATAAGCATTCACCTAAACCCATTAAGGTCTTCGAGATAGGGCCTGTGGTGGCTAGGGTGGAGGGTGGGATAGTGGAGGATGAGAGGGTGGGGTTAGCGATCATGGACGATGAGGTTAGCTACGAGGACATACAGGCTCCCGTCTACTACATGCTTAGAGTTCTAGGCGTTAACTTCACTGCTAGGCCCGCAAGAACACCTTACACCATGGAGGGTAGGACAGCTGAACTAGTAGCAGGTGGTGTTAGACTAGGAGTCCTAGGAGAGGTTAAACCAGAGGTTCTAGAGAAGCTTGAACTAGAGTACCCTGTAGCGGTAGCGGAGATCTCGCTAGGGAGGCTTTTAGAGGCGCTTAAAGAATACTAGGATGGGGAGATAGTTAAAGCACAGATTTAAAACTTTCAAATAATCCTAGAAGCGGAAGGTGTAAACCGTAAATTGGAGAGGACGGAATCT
>JAPYWV010000064.1 GCA_028276165.1 Acidilobaceae archaeon | reverse complement strand
ATAAACACGTAGACCCCGAAGAAGTATAGAAGTGCTGGAATGGTGGCAGCTATCATGATATCCCTATAGGGTCTGTCGAGGAACTCTGCCATAACAAAAGCCGCTGCCCCAAGTATAGGTGGGGCTATCTGCCCTCCAGTCGATGCTGAAGCCTCAACCGCCCCAGCTACGTGTGGGGGGTACCCGGCTCTCTTGCTAAGAGGTATTGTGTACGTCCCAGTTACCATGACATTTGCTACGGAGCTACCGCTAACAGTACCTACCGCAAGGCTGCTAATTACAGCTAGCTTAGCTATACCCTTAACCCTCCTACCTAGTAGCGCTAGGAGGAACTCCGTTATATACCTTCCAACCCCTAAGCTTGTTAGTATAGATCCGAAGAGTATGAATGCGAAAACATATGAGACCATGACGAAGAGGGGTATACCGAATAAACCCTCCTTAGAGTAGTAGAAGTGATTTAACACAAGCCTCGTATTGTAACCTTCGTAAGCCCAGGCGAAGAGGACAGCTAGGATGGCTAAGGTGGGGAGAACGTAGCCTAAAGCTCTCCTCGACGCATCGAAGAGGGATATGAAAGCTAGGAGTGGCATTAAAAGCCTATCCCAAGTTAGGGTTAGATAGCCTGCTCTAACAACGTCCTCGTAGATGTAGACTATGTAGAGGAACCCTAGGAGGCCGAAGGAGATCATAATCCCATCGTAGAAAAAGGAGAGCTTGCCTAGACGCCTCGTCGGCTTTAAGAGTATCACGGAGGTTACGGTGATGGCCAGGATTAACGCCATAGATTGCTGTAAATCAGGGATAAAGAGCAGTAATCTCAGATCTTGCCCTAGGTGTTTTAACATAGAGTACATTATAAAGTTAAACTTCATAACGTAAAATAACTCGTAGAATGTAATGAAGAATCCAGCTAGCACAACTATGACAAACACTACCTGTTGTCTCTCCAACCTCAACATAGGCCTCCGAGGAGTGCAATTTTTAAACGACTCCTTATAAATATCCCGGATAATACCTCATCCACCTTGTCTAGAAGCATTTCAAGGAGGGTTTTCTCACACAATCTTAGCGAGTATACACCGCTGGTGAAGTGTAAACCGTTAACCATCATACCCCCTTGTATCATGTAATCAAGGTTTACTATAATGGATCGTCCTAGACACCTGCCTATCCTAGCCTCGTACAGCCCCTCATGAGACTCAAGATCGCCTTTAATATCGTGTAGAGAGGATGGCATTCCAGCCCCGTACCCCTGCCATATTAAGCTCTCTAAGCGTATACAACCATCTCTAGCCTCTAGGATTTCCACAATCTTTCCCTTCTCAACGCTATGAACGTACTCTATGGTTATAGTACGTGGGGTTCCATATACAATGCTAGTACCGTTGCTGGATTCCACTACAAGCACTTCTACCCTCACTAAACTACCTGCTAATAAAAGGTAGGGTGTGAGGAGCGCCAGTATAATAAAAATTGGTTTTACCGGAGAACCTCTAGTGGATTTCATGGCTGAAGCTCCGGTGGAACGGTTATACCCTTAGCCCTATAGTATTTGATTGCACCCGGGTGTAGTGGTATTGGCATCCCCTCAAGGGCTTTCTCAAGTGATATTGCTTCAGCTCTTGCGTGTGCCGCTCTAAGCTCTCCTATATAGGTAAACATTATGTCTAGGATCGTGTAGACGACATCATCTGGTACATCTGCTCTAACAGCTAGCATTGCTAGTACTGCTAGGGTTTGAACATCTTCGGTCATGCCAGGGTACGTTCCCTTAGGCACAGTGACTGGTATGAAGAACCTGTAGCCTTGTGCTACCAGCTTGCTATGGAGATCCTGTGGGATGGACACTAGGTTTACGGGTGTTGTTGCGGCAAGCTCTTGGACGGCAGCTGTTGGGATCCCAGCTACGATGAATGCAGCGTGCACGGTCCCTAGTTTAAGAGACTCAGCAGCCTGCCTGAAGTCTAGGTATTGTGGTGTGATCTTATCCCAAAGCCCTGCAGCCCTGAGTATTATCTCGGCCTCAACAGCAGTCCCGCTACCAGGAGCTCCTACAGCTACAATCTTACCCTCAAGGTCCTTTAGAGATTTTATACCACTATCAGCTCTCACGACAATCTGTATTATCTCAGGGTACAGTACAGCTACCCCCCTGATCACCTCAACCCTGCTCCCTTCGAACATGTATATCCCTTTGTATGCGTAGAACGCTATATCATTCTGTATGAATATTAGGTTGGCATCCCCTTGAGCTAGGGCCCTAGCATTAGCAACGCTAGCACCACTAGTTGATGCTGTTGCCTTAATCCTACCACCTGAATACTTGTTAAGCATATCAGCAAGCTTTGTACCCAAGGGATAGTAGACACCACCGGTACCACCAGTAAAGATCTTAAGCTCGTATGGAGCTGGAGGAGGTGTAGGAGAAGGAGTTGGAGATGTTACAGGGGAGGGGGTAGGTGTTGTAGGGGATGTTGTGGGAGCTACACCCCTCTGAGCCAACAATAGGGCCATAGCAGCTAAGATCACCAACACTACCACAGCAACCGCTATGACTACATTCCTTGAAGCCAACGCAGGACACCTCAACCGTGCAACAAGTTGTCCTGAAATCTTATATAAGTTTAGTTTTCGAAGCACCCCCCTGAGGAGCCTACTTTAAAAAGGTAGTTTAGGAGGGTTTAGGGGCTCTCCTAGCTAATGGTGGTGGCCGCCTCCTGCTTCTCCCGCTGGCGTGGCTTTTACCTCGATTTGTGTTCCGTCGTTGAATGTTAGCCTTATTGTGACTGTCTTGTCTGCTGTTATGGCTTTTATGGTTTCGCTGTCACCCATTATCATTATGTGGTATCCTCCTGGTTTCATTTCTAGTGTGCCTCTTGGTGGTATGCATAGCCTCTCTACTGGTCTCATCTCGTGACCCTTCTCTGTCATTACCGTCTCGTGTATCTCAACCATTGCCATCCCGGGTTCCGCTAGCTCTGCTCTGACGAGGCATACCTCTTTTAGCTTCCCATTGTGTATTTTCATGTATACTGCTAGAGCTCTCGGTGTCTCAGCATAGTATGGTTTCTCGACTGTTATGGAGCCTAGGGTTGTGTAAGCTAGAACTGCTACACCCGCTATGACGACCACGGCTACCAGGACTGCTAGGAGCCTTACGTTAACCACCTCTACCACCCCTCATGCCCTCAACCTCCCTCCTTATAATATCGTAGATTATGCTTGCTACACTAGCTGGTTTAGCCCACCCCTCGGTTGTTGGTACTACGAGGTATTCTAAGCTTCCCGTCAACGACTACTAGGAAGCCTGCGAAGTGGTTTACCAACCCTGCCCTATTATCCCTTTCAACGTATACCCTGTACTCCCTCCAAACCTCCTCCATCTGATAACCTCTGGTCACGTCGAGGTTCTCGGGCCACGGGTCAACACCGATCGTTATGAATGCAACCTTATCCACAAGACCCCCCGTAGACGTGCTGGAATAAGGCTACAAGTATAGCTGTCTCCCAATGACGCACGCCGGGGCACTCAACGTACAGTGGTGTAAGCGCATTAACTTTACCCTCGATTGGGATGGTTGTGACACCGAGGGTTGAGTTGAGAGTGAAGCTCCTAACAGTCCAGTTAAGCATATCGGGGCCGGCAACGCTAGCATAGCTACTAGACACTGTACCAACCGTAGGACCGGCCATCCATGGAATTACAACTGTTTCAACTAGGTAAGCTACGATAAAGGCTAAGATCAAGGTGAGGGTGAAAGCACAGCCAATAAACGCTCCAAGCCTTAAAGCCTTCTCAAAAGCCCTAGATGGAAGACAGTCCTGAAGCCTTACAGATTGTTCTATACACGATTTCAAGCTATCTAGGAATCCGGGGAGGCTACCTTGTTATCCTAATGTACTCCTTGTTTTAGCTGAGTGTACACACTAAAAACTCTTTGGGCTACCGTTATAGCGGTGAGCACCGTTAGTATTGATAGGGCAACTGTTGCAACCCAGACGTCAACCCGGGCTATCACCGCTATTAATAGTACTGCTACAACCCTCTCCTGCCTCTCAACAAGGCCTACGCCTTTAAGCTGCACTCCTAGACCCTCACCTCTAGCTCTAGAGTATGAGACTAGGTATGATAATACTAGGAGTACATAGCATAGCCTCCAATCCAACCCCATCAGAGCCAGGGTTACTATGTAGGATGCGTCTGAAACCCTATCACTTAGAGAGTCTAGGAAGGCACCCCACCTACTCTGAAGCCCGGACACCCTCGCTACAAGGCCATCCAGGACATCCATGAGAGATGATAGCACTATGAGTAATAAGGTTAAGGCGAAATAGCCCATGTAAGCTGAGAGGGGTGCTAACAGAGCTAGAAGTAACCCTAGGATCGTGTACACATTAGGGTGAACCCTATGCAAACCAAGCCTAACCACAAAGCCAGCCAGACCACTGTAAACCAGGTCGACTAGACCTCCACTACTCAAACCACACATCCCACATGTACCGTATAGATGGCACTTAATAACCTGAGAGTCGGCTTTAAACAACTGGAGTGAGGTGCTAAGGATGGTTAAAGTCGGAGACATGGCTCCTGACTTCGAGGCCTTAGACCATAATGGTGAGACCTTCAGGCTAAGCAACCTTAGGGGTAGATACGCTGTGTTATTCTTTTATCCTAGAGCTATGACGTCAGGTTGCACGAGAGAGGGTATAAGGTTCAACGAGCTACTAGAAGAGTTCAAGAAGCTTGGAGTAGAGGTTGTAGGAGCGTCTACAGACCCGGTTGATGTTAACAGGAAGTTCGCTGAAAAATACGGCTTTAAATTCAAACTCCTAAGCGACACTAGAGGAGTAGTAGCGAGAGCCTACGGGGTCCTAAGAGAGGACAGCTTTACGGCTGAGAGGACAACATTTATAATAGACCCTGAGGGGAGGATAGGAGCCATCCTATCAAACATAAGACCAGCAGAGAAACACGCAGACGAAGCTCTGAGGATAGTAAAGGAGCTCGTAGGAACTAAAACTTAGAATCGAAAACTGCCATGTAAGATCTCTAGCTTCGTCACATTTCATCCCATCACCATTTCATCCTACCATTCCAAGTGAACACGGAATCCCTGTGGGAGAAACGCTAACACGAGGCATAGAGAGCTTACCCGGAGAGATTGGAGGTTTGGTGTTTATGTTGGGAGTTCAATGATACAGTGTTAAGGTGTATGTTTAAAATTTCTTAGCTACAGCGTTTCTATGTGGTTGGTTTGTATGGTTTTGGTTAGGGTTGCTCTGGTTCAGTTTGAGCCTGGGAGGTCTAAGGTTGAGAGTCTTAGGGTTATTAGGGGTTTGGTTGAAGGCTATGAGGGTAAGCTTGATTTGATTGTTTTCCCCGAGTATTCCATGCTCGATCCTACGGGGCTTGATGCCGGGTTTATATATGGTGAGGCTGAGGATCTCAGGGGTGGGTGGGTTGGGTTCTTCCGTGATCTAGCTTCTACTCGTAACTCCTGTGTTGTAGCTACCTTGTTTGAGAGGTCCGGGGAGCCTCCTAAGGTTTATAACACTGTTGTTGTCATCGATAGGGGTGGTGATATCGTTGGTGTTTATAGGAAGACTCACTTGTTCGATATCCTTGGTTATAGGGAGAGTAGCTTTATAGCCCCTGGTGGTAGCCTCTTCAAGCCTGTTGATGTTTGTGGTTTGAGGCTTGGTGTTGCTGTATGCTTTGAGCTCAGGTACCCTGAGGTCTTCAGGGTTCAGGCTTTGAGGGGTGCTGAGGCTGTAGTAGTGCCTGCAGGCTGGTATAGGGGGCCTCTCAAGGAGGAGACCTTGAGGGTTCTAGCCCAGGCTAGATCTCATGAGAACGTCATATACACCATCGTAGCTGCACTCTACGGTAGCAATTTTACCGGGAGGAGCATGGTCGTAGACCCCTATGGTGTCGTTGTTGTGGATGGAGGTGTTGGGGAGAAGGTTGTCGAAGCCGTTATAGATACAAGTCTTGTCTACAAGGCGAGGGAGAAAATGCCCCTACTAAAGCTGGGGAGATGGAGTATGTTGTTGGATGAGATTAGAGGGGCTCTAAGCTCGTCCAGCCCTTAGCACTCAACAGGCTCAAACTCGTATGTTAGGTAGCCCTCAGGCTCCCTCCTTACAACAACAAGTCTAACCTTCATCCCGGGCTTTAGCCTGCTTGGATCCCTACATCTAACCCATGCTAGTACGTTAACACCATTAGCCATCCTAGCTATACCGACAATGTAGTCATCGTAGTGGCTGAAGGTGTAGGGTTTAACGTTTATAACAGTCCATGTTAGGAGCTCCCCATCAACAGGCATTTCAACCCATTCAACCTCACTACCCGGGGCATCGGGGCAGTCGACTTGAGGTGGGAACATGATCTTACCTGTAGCCTTACACCTTGTAGCCAGGATCCTGCCCTCACTGAGGGCTTCGAAGAACCTCTTAACCCTCTCTATGCTAAGGATATACCTTAGCTTGAGCTCCCTCTGATCATACCACATTGTAACCCCTGTCCTGGGGTCCACTATAGCTGGTATCCCCACACTCTTCTTCATAGTCTCGGAGAACTCCTCCATCTGCTTTAGGAAGGCGTCAGCCTGCTCCCTCTGGCTCAGAGCCCTCACCCCCTGGGCTTGCTTAGACTGTATAGGGTTACGTAGGCGTAGTGGCCTGTACCTCCAACATTGTGTGCTAACCCTCTACCAACCTTAACTGGAGCCTGCCTCCCCCTCTCAACCCTACCCCATAGCTGTCTGGCTATCTCGACTGCCATCGAGACCCCCGTGGCTCCTATGGGGTGTCCTTTAGCTTTAAGGCCACCGCTTAGGTTTACTGGTATCAAGCCCCCGATGTACGTTTGACCCTCCCTTACCAGTTTAACACCCTCACCTCTCCTAGCGAAGCCTAGATCCTCGTACGCCATAACCTCTGCTATGGTGAAGCAGTCGTGGACCTCTGCTAGGTCTAGTTGTTTAACCACACCCTCCGGGTCGAGGCCGGCCTTCTTGTACGCTTGTAGTGCTGCCCTCCTAGCAGCATCTAGTCCTAGGAAGTGCTGTCTCCTGGATAGGTTGCTTGTATCGCTTGAAGCCCCTATAGCCTCTATCCAGACTGGTGAATCCGTTATCTTACCGGCTACATCCTCGCTTGCTAGTATGACTGCTGCAGACCCGTCCGTTATGGGGCTTGAATCGTAGAGTTTGATAGGCCAGGCTACATACCTACTCTTCATGCAATCCTCGACAGTAATCCTCCTCTGGAACTGGGCCTTGGGGTTCATGCTAGCATAGTAGTGGTTCTTTACAGCCACCTGGCAGAAGTCCTCCTCAGTAGCACCGTAGTTGAACATGTACGCTGTAGCGTAGAGAGCATAGTAGCCTGGGAATGTGAGGCCGAAGTTCTCGAACTCCCAGAAGTAGTTACCAGCCCTTCCTATAAACTCGACAACGGTAGGCGTAGGGCTCTCATTCATCTTCTCAACACCAACGACCAACGCTACCTCTGCATCACCAGAGGCGATAGCATCCCTAGCAACCTTAATAGCAGCACTCCCGGTAGAACACGCAGCCTCAACCCTAAGAGTAGCCTTACCCGAGAGCCCAGAGTACTCGTTAACAACAATAGCTGGGAGGGGCTCGCTACTCCACCCACCAGCATTACCGACAACAACGAGATCCACATCATCCAAGCCAATCCCAGCCTCATCGAAAGCCTCCTTGATAGACTCGTAGGCCAACTCAGCAATACTAACATCAAGCCTAACACCAAACCTAGAATGACCAGTACCAACAATAGCAACCCTCCTACCCATACGCAACGCCATAGTAGTAGAGAGAGGTAAACCTAATTAATCTATATATGAACAAAATATACAAACCTCTGGAGGGGTAGAGCTCCCGGCAATAACCATTCATAGCGGGAGCTGGGTGGCTAAGGGTAGGGAAAAGCATATATAAATATATAAGAATCGGGTGTAACAGGTTGAAACTTGAAGATCTTGAGGTGGCCGGAGGTGGCACTTGAAGAGCTTAGAGCTAGGTTCACTGAGCTCTTCGAAAAAGCTCTTGCTAAGATCCCCGAGGCTAGGACGTGGAATAAGGTTTACCAGTTCGTCGTTGACGGGCAGGAGTTCTACATGGTGATTAGTGGTGGACGTCTTGAGATAAAAGAGGGTAGGCATCCAAACCCCATAGCTACACTTTCCATGTCGAGGGATGTTCTAGCTAGGATTCTAAGTGGCGAGCTGGATGCTATGAGAGCTTTCATGACGAGGCAGTTGACCATTACTGGTAACGTGTTTGATACGGTTAACCTTAAGAGGATAATAGATGCTGGTCTTGGTAGGGCTTGAGGGGTCTTCTGGCGTTCCTAGAGCCTCCTATAACCTTTTTTAAGTCTTGAGGTTACAGCCACTCTATTGGTGTACTCTTATTGTCTTACTACTATGAGAATAGGTTGTTGAGGATCGGTCTAGGCCAGTTCTACATCATAGTCTACTCTCTCATCGCAGCCTGGCTTGGTATTGGTTTTAGGACGTTCGTCATAATAATGCTGTTGGTAGTGGTGACAACATACATCCAGAGTAGGCTTTTCTCACGTAACCCCATGAGCTCCGTTAAGGTTAGGGTTGAGGATGTAGCTGGTGCTAGGAAGCTTGTTGAGGAGAAGGATTTAAGGGAGCTCCAGTCAAAGGATGAGGGTTTGATACGTGATATGGAGGCTCAGATCAAGTTCTCGACAATCCTCATGCTAAGCACTCTTGTAGGCCTAGCATACTTCTTCATAGCATGGCGCTACGTGCCCAGCTTATACGAGCTCCTCGAAGGCTATGTGGGGAGCGATTTCCTAGCACACATGCTAGCCTTCCTCCTATACCTAGAGGGTTTCTTCATCATATCCCAGGTCTCCATGGAGATAGCGTTAAGGAGAGTTGGGAGGATTACAGTCATATCGATGCCCAACGAGTACATTGTAACAACAAAGGGCATAGTGTACAGGGGGTTTCTTTCGAGCACAGCCCTAGCATTCCCACTGAACCCACATGTAACCATTAGGCTTGACGAGAAGAGGGGGTTCGTGGACATAGTTAGCGAGGGTAAGGTGAGCTCGACAGTACTAAGGCTATACTCCAGGGATCCTAGGAGGCTCTACGAGATCATAAGAAGGTATGGTGTCCAGAGGGAGCAAAGCCAGCATAGCTAACGCTAAACCGGGGGTCTACTGTGGGGTACGATGTTATAGTTATAGGTGGGGGTCATAACGGCCTTGTTGCAGCATGTAGCCTGGCCTTGAGGGGCTTGAGGGTAGCTGTTTTCGAGCAGAGGGAGCACCTGGGGGGTATGGCTTCAAGCCCAGAGGTATGGCCTGGCTTCAGGGTCCCCGTTGGAGCCTACGTTCTAAGCCTCTTCAAGAGGTGTATTGCTGAGGAGCTGGGGGTGCTCGGGAGGCTTAAGCTTATACCAAAGGAGCCTGGTATGACTGTGCTCCTAGAGGGTGGTAGGGTTCTATCAACGTGGTCTAGTGTTGATAAGACTGTTGAGGAGATAAGGAGGTTCTCTGAGCTAGATGCGAGGGCTTACATCGAGTGGGATAAGATGTGGAGTGCAGTAACAGAGGTCTTAGACGTAGCCTACACCAGCCCCCCTGTTGACATGTGGGAGCTCCTGGATACCGCTGGTAGGCTTTTGAAGCTCGCTAGGTTCA
>JAPYWV010000063.1 GCA_028276165.1 Acidilobaceae archaeon | reverse complement strand
TTATCGCCTAGGAGCTCCTTTAAGTCAACAACTATGAGTACATAGTCTTCGTTCAGCAAGCTCATAGCCTTATCTGGTGTGAAGCCGTAGGCTATAGCCTTCACTATCTCGGCAGCCTTAACAACGTTAACAGGGGGTGTGTTGTCAGCCTCAGGTTCTATGACGGCCATGGAGTTAACAGTGTCAATGTTTATGGAGACCCCGAGTCTCCTCGATATCTCCTTCTTAACCGAGCCCTCCTCCCCTATAACAGCTCCAAGCCTCTCCGGGGGTATCTTAACGTACATCCTAGGCTTAACGCCTACACCTCCAGACATTTAACCACCTCACCCCTTAGGCTATCGAGAGGCTCTATGTCAATGTACTCTGAGAAGAAGCGATGTATGTTAGCTAGATCCCTCTCAAGGAACTCCAAAGCCTTAGGATGGCTTAGGTCAACGGCCTGAGATACATCTATGATCCACGGCTTCCCATCCCACACCATCACATTATACTCGCTTAGATCAGCGTGTACGAGCTCAGCCTTACAGACTATCATTTTAACCTGCTCCTTCAAGTCAAGGTATATCTGGTTCAGCTCGTCCACCTCAAGCTCGTCAACAGCCTCTACTAGGAGTGGTGCTCTATAACCATTCTCCCCTATGAACTCCATGACTAGTATGTTGCCTAGAAACGCTATTGGTCTTGGAACCCTAACACCTGCTTCATGCATCCTCTTGAGGTTCCTAAACTCCTTCTTGGTCCACTCGTATATGAGCTTCCTTAGGTTACTCTCAGGTATCCTCTCAAACCTAGGATCACCCTCAATGTACTTCCTGATGCTCTTCCTGAAGTCTGTTGTCTCAACCAGGTATATCTTCACTGCTAGATCAGAGCCATCCCACCCCTTAGCCCAGTAGACTCTAGCCTCCTTACCCGAGCTTATAACCCCCTTCAGCTCCCTTATAACCTTCTTTGATTCAAGCTTGTAGACGAGATCCAGGGTTATGGAGTCGAAGACCTCCTCAACAATCTCGAACATATCAGAGTCTTTAACTCTCTCAGCCTCCTCCCTAAACCTCTTAAACCACCTAGCCCTCCTCCTCAAGGAGCTAGAACACCCTCAATAAACTCCCTCGATATAAGCCCCATGTCTATGAGCCTTTTAACCTCATCCTTCTCATAGCGGTACACGATTTCACCCTTCTTATCCCTAGTACCCCATGGTAGGAATAGTATTACATCACCCTCCTTTATCCAAACCTTCCTCCTCATCTTACCGGGTATCCTAGCCATGTATGTATCGTTATCCGTGCACACTACCTCCGTGAACCCCGCACCGACAATCCTTTGAACTACACACAGCATGGTACCCTCGTTGGGGTCAGGTAGTGGTAGCTCTCCACGGCTAGATGGATCCCTCTTGCTCAAGCTCAAGCCCACCCACCAGGTATAGTGTACCTCTAAGCAAATAAGCTAAATACACGCCCCCTAGGGTGAGATCTCCTCTTAACACCCTAACATACCCTAGGGGGATCCTAAGCTCCCCACCACTAGCATCCTTAAATACGAGGTTTTCACCCTCAATCCTAGATAACTGGAGCCTCCTCAGCATACCCCCAGCGTAATCCTCCGCTTTGAGGAGCTCAACTCCGACCAAGCTTTCGTAGTCAACTGTTACGCGATCACCTGTACTCATGTTAACCAGCTTTAGACCTTGAGAGCCACTCTCAACCACTATGTGCGGGGCTCCAGAATATGCTATGACATCCCCTGGTTTGACGTTCAGTATCCTAACGGCTACTGTTAGCACACCCTTCCTACCACCTCCACGTTTAACCCCAGTCACCTTGAACGTCTCAGTAATGTACCCCCCGAACGTGGCCTTAATCCTGCCAGCTATGATCCTAGCAACATTCTGATCATCAACTAGTATGTCGAAGCCGTTCTTGGAGCGCTCTATCGATATTATGGAGCTCCTAACCCTAGCCTCAAGCTTCGATAGGAGCCTCTCCAGCCTACGCCTAGTATCATCCCCAAAATCCCCCGTCAACGGTCTAACCTGGACTATAGCGTTGTAACCTGTCTTGGAGATCCTCCTAGCACAGGATGGGCATACGGATGTGTTGACTTTAACCTTCACGATCCTAGACTCGCTTACCGGCGTGGATCCAGCTCTTCCAGCGATAGACACCCTTACGTTCAACACACCCTTCTCAGCACTCTCCACGACCTCCACATCTTCAATCCAAACCTCATCCACGTTAACTGTGGGCTTAAGCTTCTGGCTTAGGAGTATGTAGGAGTACTCTCTAACAGTATCCAGGAGCTCCCCGGACCCCTCAACCCACTGTCCTTGAAGCTTATAGGAGCCGCAAACCCTACAATAGGTTAACTCCAAGACCTCGGGGAGAACTGCAACACCGTAAACCTCAACATAGCAACTAGCACAGAGAGCCCCCACGAAACTCCTATCAGAGCGACCACACCTAGGGCAGATCCTCCCACTACTTATGCCAGAACACCAAAGTACTACTTCTAACCCCAGGCTTTATAATTAGAACTCCGATCTAGAACGAGCACAGCGGCCACCGGCTAGAGTAACCCCCAGCATTAGAAGTTAACAAGCCCGATCGTAGCCAACCATCAGATCATTGGAGATAGTGTTAAACCTAGAACCAGGAGCTCCGGAGAATCCAGCCCCTCATGTGAGGTCGCTAAACTCGCCTAGAGGAGCTCCAACAGCCACGACCCTTAAGAGTTCCTCGTAGAACCCTACGGGAGAACCTCCTTCTAGCGGAGCTCCAATCCATATGCTACTAGGGGGCTTTAGAATGCGAGATTTGATCAAGGAAAGTGTGAAAGAAAGAGTAAACGATGGGAGTTCGAAGAAGCTCACGAAATTAGCACTGGGAAGGTGCCTGGGTGCTCGGCCTTACTACCATGATGGGTGTCTTGTAGTAGTCCCCTGCTTCCTTTACTAGGAATGCTGTTAACTCGATGTAGTGGGGTCGAAAGCACCTGTGCGTAGGAGTTTCATATGACATTGTAGTGAGGCTTGTATAGAACCGATTACTTGAAGTAGAGAAACCAGCTGATAGAGTTGAGATAAGCGTGCCAGACCAGCCGGCTATGCTCCCAGCTAAAGCTCTGATATGAGCCCCTACAGGTATCCCAATACCGAAAAGTGGGGTTGATTCACTTTTAGCCATCAATTCACTAGACCATACGATCACTCTAGTGGCTACGGTTTTAGTGTATAACTTTCTGGTAGTGTGGGAGTCGTAATATAGGAAGTAGAAAATCTTCTCCATTAAGCCTATACCATCATTGGGATCCTCGTCGATGTGGATGCTGTAATCAAATTTATCGGGTAATTTGAAGCGTGGAACCATGTATACTGCTAGAGAGCTATCGAGAACCTCCTTAAAGCACCCCCCTAGTATGCACGTCTCCTCTACATACTGGTATTCAACAAGCCACATACGACCTGTAATCCCAGTAGTTATGAGGGCCTCCTTGTAGAACGTGAATTTGGCCACCTTCTCATTAAAATAGTAGCAATCGTATTCCTTTGAGGTTAAATAGGAGTTCGTAAACGGACAATCCAAACGAAATAGCTCTAACTGAGATGCTCCTGGAGGGAGGGTTATTACGTAACCGGGTCCGGGTACGATGAAATCTATAACTTTACGGAATACGAGTGAGAGGTCGAAGCTAAGTTGTGGGGCGTCTTGTGATAGTAAAAGTATCCAGTGTTGATGGTGCACCCTCTCTATATACTCGCCATCGGTAGAATCTATGTAGGACATTGCTAGCGGGATGGAAGCCGCTCCCCGTGAAACATAGTGGATTGTTGTAAGCTCCCATTTATAACATTTCCGGTAGACTATGTAGTTTTCTTTACAATAGTCAGGTATCGTGCCTGGTGGTGTTGTCTGTAGTACCTCGGTTTTACCTGTTTGTTCTCCACCGCTCGTCTTGTTTAGTTTAACCTTGTGTACTGGTTTGAATTCGACCTCTACTACTATGTTTTTGCCCTTAGCCTTCCCTGGTATTACTGGTATCGATATTATGTCTGTTGCTATGTACTCTTCTCCGTTCTCCTCTATCTTCGATATTATGAATGTTAGTAGTCCTATTCCGCTGTGTGCTGGGTTTGAGTTAGCCTCCCTTAAAACCCTAACAACGTCGTCAACATAGCCTGTTATATCGGCTGAAGCCCTACCATGACCCCTACCCTTAGCGACGTCCTTGGCGCCATCGACTGTTATGCCTGAGAGTGTGAAACCAAAGTCTACAGGTTTACCGTTGCGTTTAACCTCTAGGACAACATTAGTCTTATTACCTGGAGCTAGAGGTATCAGGGGGGATTTGTAGGTAACCTTGTAGCCTAAACCCTCATACACAACCTCTGATAACGTTGCAGAGTAGGCGTCGAGGGATAGGAGTGGAGCGTACAGGGCTAGAAGTGTTGCAATGATGGCTGTGAATGCAACCTTGAAACCCTGTAGCATTAGAGCCAAGCCCCAGCACCACCACCATATAATTCCAAGCTTAAATACGTTAGTATATACTCGATTCTGTGCTTTAAGCCTGAAACACGATGAGGTCTAATACCCGGGGGGTTACCTAGAGCCCCTAACCCTCTGGATTCTAGAGGCCGGTAGTATCACGTATATCATAGCCCTTCGACTCTATGAGCTCCTAGTATGCCACGATTACTTGCGGGTGGTGACCCTCCCGGAGCCAGCTCCTAGAGCATATCCTAGAAGATGTAGAATGGAAGGCTATTACAAGTTTGACAATAAATGTAAATATCCATGCTTGCCTGAATCACCGTTAGACTTATAAGTCTCAGTTGATACTACGTAGTATCGATGATGAGGTTGCGTAATTGTTGCACGTGCGGGTGCTATGATGATACTTGAGCACCCCCATAGATGGGAGCCCCATGGCGTTGGGCTCGACGGGGGCCCATGAGGTGTGGGTGAAGCAAGTGAACCCACACCAAGGCCCAACCCCGCTAACGAAAATACCGTTAGCGGGGAAACGCTTGTGAACTACACGTGGACTGAAGCTTACCCAAAATGGAGGTTTAGTGGGGGTGGAGCTTGAATGCTGGATCACTAGGTTGAAGGGGTTTAATTTGTTATGCTGGCATGTAGATGGGCTTCTCCACTGTTGATACTTCATCTACGCTCTCGATATACTCTCTTAGGTGTTTTGGTACGCTGAACATGTGCTTGTGTGCTTCTCCATCGTAGAACCTCGTCTTAATGTTGTTACGGTGGAGCTCTCTATCCACATGCTCTGATTCTAGCTTCCTCGGGTCCCTTCCATTGGATGCTATAACGAAACCCCATACAGCCTCAAAGCTCGGGATGAATATGTGGTAGTACGCTGTATACCTGAATACCTCCCTTACAGTCCTGTATATTACTGCGTGTGTCCTAGGGGTGTTCGTTGGGCTTGTCGCCTGTGTTACGAAGACCCCTGTGTCCCCTATTATCTCAGCTACCCTTCTGTAGAACTCTACCGTGTATAGCTTGTAGGCGGGGCCCTCCTCCAGGGGGTCGGATAGGTCTGCTATGACAACATCATATTTGTCCTTCGTCGAGAACACGTAGTCTAGGGCATCCCCTATCACTAGTTTAACCCTTCTATCCTCGAAGACCCCCTCGTTCATGAACCTAAGGTACTCTCTGGAGATCCTCACAACATCCTCATCTATATCGACCATGATTGCCTCCTCTACAGTGGGGTACTTTAGAACCTCTCTTAGGGTAGCACCCTCACCACCACCGAGCACCAGAACCCTCCTAGGGCTACCATGTAGTATCATTGCTGGGTGCACTAGAGCCTCATGGTATATAAACTCGTCCTTCTGGGAAGACTGGGTCTTACCATCTAGTATCAGTACTAGCCCGAAGTCGAAGCTCTCAGCAACAACTATATCCTGGTACTTAGATCTATGCCTGTACACTATCCTCTTCAAACCCTTCATGTGAGCGTGCGTAGGGGTATCAAACTCTATGTACCAAAACCAGTTTCGAGCACTCAACCTCAGCCACCGGTTTAGCTCGTGTGGGAGCTTAGTCTTAAATAGAGGCTAGGAGCTTGGCGAACTCGAGGAAGCCCTCCCCACCCGGTTTGGAGGCAACGTACTTTACAGCTCTCTTAACGGTAGCGGGGCTGTCTATGGTGGTAGCTGAAAGCCTTGCCTTAAGGAGCATTGGTATATCGTTCTCCCCATCCCCTATGGCCGCTACGTTGTCCCATGTCAGGTTTAGGTGTGATAGTATAGCTTCAACACCCCTATCCTTCCCCCCGCCTTGCGGCTGTATGTGGAGTGCGAAACCAGACCAGTAGACCTTGAAACCTAGGGGTTCCACGAGCTCTCTAACCTTCCCTACCAGGCTGTAATCAGCATCTCTAGGCATGTGGAATGCTAGATCATGCTCTCTAAACCTATTCTGCCACGCAGGTTTAAACCCCATGCTCTTCACCAACTCCACAACCTCAGGACCTGGAGCCCCCCTACACACATGCTCCTCCCTAAGAGAGTCTGGGTAGAAGACGATACACCCATTCTCCGCCACCACAGGACCCTCAGTTCCAAGGTAGATGGAGAGACCTATAGCGACAGGGAGCACATTCCCGGTTATAAGGGCTATAATGTAACCCCTAGCCTTAAGCATCCTTATAGCCTCAATGCTATGAGGGCTAAGCCTGAGACTCCTACTAGACTCCGTTAAAGTCCCATCAACATCAACTGCTACAAGCCTTAAGTCCAAGGTCTACACCTTGATGCCACGTCCCCCCTAAGGTTCTACCCCTCCCTTAGCCCATTCCAGGAAGTCTCTGACCATAGCCTCCACATCCCTCCACCTCCTCCCCTTCAGATGCCTGCTGAGATACCTGTAGTTAAGCCTTAGTAGACTCCATGTGAGCGCCATGGGGGACCCCTTGGGGGCTAGGGCTCCGAGAGCTAGGGTCCAGCCTACGGGTACCACTAGACACCTCTTGGATAGCTGTCTACAACCCTCTAACACTAGGTCGCTGAAATCAGGGTAGTACGGGGAGACCACGTTCAACCACAAGCCGTCGTAGACGCCCTCGCTAGCTTCAAAGGCTACCTCTGCAACATCTAGAACGTGGACTACCGGTAGCCCCCTACCCAGCTTAGGGGCGATCCTTAGATCCAGTAGTAGCTTGTACAACTTCCACTCTAAATGGTAACCCCAGGGTCCTACCAGGAGCCCCGGCCTTATTATACACCATTTACCCCCGAGCTGGGAGCCTCTAGAAACTATAAGCCTCTCACCCTCAGCCTTAGTGACCTCGTGGTAACTGTGGTGACGGTGTCTGAGAGGGCTGAGATGCTCCTCCTCCTCGTACACCTCGCCACCAGGCTTAACCCCTACAACCTCCCCTATAGCCCCTATACTGCTAACATAGATCAGCCTAGAGCCCAGCCTCGATACAGCTTCTACAACCTCCTCCAATAAACCCACGTGAGCCCACCTCTGCACCTCATACCCTCCAGCGATGACGCCTACAAGGTAGTAGTAGTTATCGCCTCCCAGGTCCTCCAGCTTAGACGCCTCTATCCCATCAAACAACCTTACGTCAACACCAAGCTCTCTTAAAGCTCTAGTGATCCTAGGCCTCCTAACCTCCGAACCCCTCCTGCCAACGACTACGACCTTACGGCCTCTCTCGACCAAAACTCTTGCAATGTTAACCCCTAGGAATCCTAGACCGCCTACTAGTACGTCAACCATCTTAGGGTAACCTCGCTAATGTCAGGTAGAGGGTTAGTAGGGAGAGTGTTGAGGATAGCCATGTTAGCCATGTTGATGCTATGACTATCTCGGGCTCGGAGAGGGGTGTTCTAGACGTTAGTAGCACTGTTAGGCTTAGAGGGGATTCCTTGGAGAGCCTAGGTTTTATAAGCCATCCATCCATCTCGATAGGTCTACTGAAGCTCCTCCTCTCCTTAAAGCCAACACTTGTTATCTTCAGGAAACCGTTTAAAGCTATAGGCAGCCCGGCTATTAATGCTACCGCCTCAACCCTCCCTATAACAGCTATCGATGCGATAGCTGCCCCCACAGTGAAGCTCCCTACATCCCCGTTGAAAGCCCTAGCTGGGTACAGGTTGTAGTACAGCATCCCAATGACGGCTCCTAGCATGGCCATGCCTAGTATCAGGGCTAAAGCTGACTCCTCGAACCCACGGGTGTACTGCATGTAACCTCCAACTATCAAGGCTATGAGGATTAGGGCTGTGGAGGATAGCATCACACCATTATGTGTATCGTACATGTTGAAACCGTTGGTTGCAACAGTGTAAACCACTGGTAGCGATAGAGGGTAGACGATGGTCAACCTAGCAACACCATCCAAGGGGATGAGAGGTCTAGGCTCGTAGGCTGAGAGCAGGATGATTGGGATTGAGGGTAGGGCTCCGAGAGCAATTTTAACCCAAGCTCTCAGGATAAGGAAATCATCAACCAACCCTACGAGGCCGGCTATGAGCACTGAGAGAGCGAAGGCCAGGGATTCCACCCTGAAACCAAGCATGTAGATGAGTGGAGCTACTAGTAGGAGGGAGACTAGCATTGATAAACCAACGCTCTCGGCAACAACAACATTACAAGGCTTATGAACATCAACACCAACACGCCCAAGCCTCCACATAACCCTGGATACAAGGTGGGCTATCACCATGGTGACCGCTAGTGTGACAACGAACAACCCTAAACCAGCGTATAGCAACACCCACACCATAGAAGGGTACATAGCTTAAAACCTTAAAGGCTCCAAGCCCGCATATAGTCCAAGGAGGCGGGATGAAGAATCGCAAACCAAGGCCGTGGACGTGGCCGAGGGTTCTCGAACGACCGCCTCATAATAACTCTAACAGCTACCTCATAACCTTCCTAAACCTTGGATCCAGCGCGTCCCTCAAAGCCTCACCAACGATGTTGAATGAGAGTACTGTCACGAATATCGCTAGACCTGGGAACACCATGGCGTGGGGGGCTACTCTCATGTACTCCTTAGCCTCGTAGAGCATTAGACCCCAGCTTGGTGTTGGAGGTTGAGCTCCAAGGCCTAGGAAGCTTAGAGCGGCCTCCCAGAGTATTGCTGAGGCGGCTGTGAAGGTAGCTTGCACTATGATGGGCCCGGCTATGTTTGGTAGTATGTGCCGGAATATTATCCTTGTAGGGCTAGCCCCTATGGCCTTCCCAGCTTGGACGTAGAGCTGTTCTTTCTCGACGATCATCAACCCCCTTGATAGTCTTGCGAAGACACTTGCCTCCGCAATCCCAATAGCTATTGCAACCTTCCAGAGCCCGGGACCTAGGACTGCGACTATAGCTAAGGCTATGAGGATGGCTGGGAAGCTCATCAACGCGTCTATGACCCTCGACAGGATTAAATCAACCTTGCCCCCAAAGTAGCCTGAGGTGAGCCCTATAATGGTCCCCAGGGTCGCAGCTACTATAACTGAGATTACTATGACGAGGAGTACAGGCTTAGTTCCGAAGATAATCCTAATGAGTATATCCCTCCCCAGGGAATCCGTGCCCATGGGGTGTTCTAAGCTCGGGGGTTCGAGACTGCGCCACAGATTAGGCCTATTGTGAATGTCAGGCACCATAAACTCCACTACTGTAGCCAGGATACCTGTAGCGATGACCCCTAGAACTACAATGGTAGCCATTACCGTTAACGGGCTCACCGTACCTACACCCTTGTTACCCTAGCGC
>JAPYWV010000061.1 GCA_028276165.1 Acidilobaceae archaeon | reverse complement strand
GGCAGTGTTAGTCCAACGATGTAAGCGTTACCTTCACCATCAAAGGTTATGGATGAAGCGGAGCCCTCAACATCCAATGTGAGGCTTTTAACGGAGCTCATATCACGTGGATCCACTATGTCTATAAACCACCTTGGTGTTGGAGGTGAGGAGCTGAGGTCAATCCTAACCCCTACAATCCAAAGGTAGCCCTCGGTAGGCTCTAAACCCAGCTCATTCGGTATAACGTATCCTGGTTCAACCTTTGATCTATACACTGCAACCCTATTGAAGTCTCTATCAAACTTATCCACTCTCACCGTGATCTCCTGAAGCCCCTCGATTCCACCAACGTATAGGTACTCGCCATCCGTTATGGCTGAGATTGGAGCACCTTGAACCCATTCTAGATCCTTGATGGTGTAGTTGCTTAGATCCAGTTTAGATACCATGAGCTTCGCTTTTAAATCCGCTAGGAAACCTATAATGGTTATGTTGGTGAAGGGGATTACGAGGTGTGAGCTGAATACAGCACAGCCACCTGGTTGACCGTCAATGTTGATATGGCCCTTTAACTCCACCCCATTAAGCCATGCCTCCACCCTACCCTTAAACGCTCGAGGATCCCCCCTAGTAAAGTTTATGAGGCCCACCAGGTACACAATGCTATTGTCCTCGCATACCCACATCGCTCGATCATCGTTCCTGGTAGGGTTACTCTTGGTGATGTGTAGCACCTCTATCACGAACTCCTCCTGGCTTTGAACGATGACCCCGGGGTGTGCTTGAGGATATGCTTGTACAAGTAATGCTACTATGACTATTGAGGCTATTATTGTGATAACCTGTTTGCCCACCTGCTCTCACCCTCGTCCAGGCGTTGATAGCTCAGGTATTTAAAGCTTAAGTGATACCAGTGGAGCGTGGTGGCTCCTAGATGGATTACCGTTTGAGAATGCTAGCTAGTGGGACCACCACTGTTGGCCTAGTGGCTGGTGATTACGTGGTGTTAGCTGCTGATAAGAGGGCCACGGCTGGGTTTATGATTGCTAGTAGGAGGGTTAAGAAGATTGTTAAGCTCACAGACTACGCTGTAATGACGATGGCAGGTCTTGTTGCTGATGCCCAGGTGCTAGCTGATATTCTTAGGAGTGAGGCTAAGCTATACGAGCTGGATACAGGTGCTAGGATGAGTGTTAGGGGTTTAGCTGTACTCCTATCCAACATACTATTCTCCTACAAAGCCCTTCCATTCATAGTCCAAGTGCTAGTAGGAGGCTATGATACGAAGCCCAGGCTCTACATGTTAGACCTCTTCGGTAGCATAACAGAGGAGAAGTTCGCTGCAACAGGCTCAGGCTCACCGGTAGCCTACGGTGTCCTAGAACAACACTACAGGGAGGATCTAAGCCTCGATGAAGCAGTTAAAATAGCGGTTTCAGCAATAAGAGCTTCAACTCTAAGGGATGCAGCTTCAGGGGATGGAGTCGATGTTGCCATAGTCGGTGGGAGCGGGGTTGTGGAAAAGTTTATACCCTTCACTCCGACAACAGTGTAAATGGCATCCAGGGGGCACCCAAGCTTACACTGTTAACTCCATCTTAGGTTGTAGAACCGTTAATTCGAGATAGGAGGCTTAGCCTGGGTTAGGGGTGTTGTGTAAGGGTGGTGGGCGAGGAGGTACCGGAGTATGGGAGGGAGTTTAGGATCAGGGCCATCCAGGAGATAACAAGGTTCCTAGAGGGAGCTGACATATCGAACATAGAGTTCGAGGGGCCCGAGATAGCTGTCTACGTGAGGAACCCCAGGTTCATACTAGAGAACGAGGAGAAGATAAAGGAGCTGGCTAAGCTGCTTAGGAAGAGGGTTGTTGTTAGAACCGACCCCAGGGTTCGTAAGTCTAAGGAGGCTACCATAGAGTACATTCTAAGCCATGTCCCAAGCGATGTCAACGTGTCACCTGAGGATATACAGTTCGACGATGTAATAGGGGAGGTTAGGGTCTTAGCCGATAAACCTGGAAAGCTTATGGGTAAGGGTGCAGCCCTAAGATACCAGGTTCTAGCTGAGACAGGCTGGAGGCTTGAGGTTTACAGGAAACCGCCTATGGCTAGCCGTGTGCTAAACTCCATACTGAGGCACCTAGCTGTAGCCTCCCCTGAGAGGAGGAAGGCCCTTAGAGAGATAGGGGATAGGATATACAGGGATATAACTGTTGGCACAAGGTATATCAGGATAATAGGTCTGGGTAGCTTCTGCGAGGTTGGTAGAAGTGCTATACTAGTTGATACCGGTGAAAGCAGGGTATTATTGGATGCGGGTATATCCCCCTCAGCTAGCGGCGTTGAAGCACTACCATACTTCAACACGCCGGAGTTTAGACTCGAGGATCTAGACGCTGTCATCATAAGCCATGCGCACGTGGATCACATGGCGGCCGTACCAATACTGTATAAGTACGGCTACAGGGGGCCCGTCTTCATAACCCCGCCAACCAGGGATCTAATGCTACTAATGCTAACCGACTTCATAGAACTATCTAAAGGTGAGGGTAGGGAGCCTCCCTTCACCATGAAGGAGGTGGCCTTGATGATGACCAGAGTTATACCTGTAAACTACAACGTAGTGGTGGATGTAGCCCCCGATATAAAGTTGACATTCGTCAATGCAGGCCACATACTAGGCTCCGCTCTAGTACACCTCCACATAGGACAGGGTCTCTTCAACCTACTCTACACCAGCGACCTAAAATACTATAGGATTAAGGGCGATAGGGGTACTAGGCTACTACCACCTGCCGTCGAGGAGTTTCATAGGGTTGAAGCACTCATCATAGAGGGTACATATGGGTCGAAGGAGCCGCAGCCAAGGGATAAAGCTGAAGCCGATCTAATAACGCTAGTCAACAAGCTTAACGAGACTAAGGGTAAGATACTGATACCTGTCATGGCGGTGGGTAGGGGCCAGGATATACTGTATGTCCTGAATAACGCTTTAAAGGAGGGTAGGATCCCCGAGGTTCCAATATACGTGGATGGAATGATATACGAGGTGACAGCCTTATACACAGAGTACCCGGAGCTTCTAGCGAAACCCGTGAGGGACGCTATGCTATACCAAGGCGAGAACCCCTTCGTAGGCCCTAACATAGTCTACGTCAACGATGAGTCCAAGAGACAGGAGGCTATAAACGATAGAGGGCCCGCTGTGATAATAAGCACTAGTGGTATGATGACGGGAGGCCCTATCCTAGAGTACTTTAAACACCTAGCTGAGGATGAGAGGAACATACTGGCTTTCGTAAGCTACCAAGCCCCAGGAACTCTAGCTAGGAGGCTTGCCGATGGGGAGAGGGAGGTCGAGGTTAGGGATGATAGTACTGTGAGGAAGGTGAAGGTTAAAATGAACATAGTATCAATTGAGGGGTTCACAGGCCATTCTACCAGGAGCGAGCTACTACAGTTCCTCAAGTACCTTAAGCCAAAGCCTAGGACCATAGTGTTTAACCATGGAGAGCCCTCAGCGCTCCTCAGCCTAGCCCAGACGGTTAAAGAGTCCTGGGATAAACTAGGGTTTGAGACGCCACCAGAGCTCCTGATACCCGAGAACCTCGAGAGTATAAGACTCTACCCTAGGAGCAAGATTAGGGTAATGCTCTATAGCTGAAAGCCTCCTACCCCTACCCTAGGCTCCTAGCCATGCTCCAGATTCTATCGCCTACATGGTGTAGGTTTTTAAAGACCTTACCCTTAGCGCTCCTAGCAACTAGCTCTGAAACACCTCTAGAGTCTAGGAGTGCCTCCCCTATAGCTATAGGTGCTTTAGACTCCTCATCGACTATGACCACAATGGATCCGACGTTAAAGTCCCCATTTATGCTCCTAACACCTGGGGCCATGAGGTCAGCGCCTCTAACCATTGCCTTAGCAGCACCCCTATCAACGTACACTTGTGGAAGCCAACTGTAGCCGTAGTCTAGGAGGAATGTGAGGGAGGGTAGTAGCCTACCCCCTCTTCTAAAGAATGCTACCCTCCTATCGAGTATGTATAGTGTTACGTCGTCGAACTCAGCCATCTCAACCACCTCGACCTCACGTAAGGGGAAGCCTGGGTAATTGCTGGAGATCTCTTCGAGGAGGGCTCTTGCATCCCTCTTCCTCAAGGGATACCTTCTAACGGGTTTACCTACACCACCCATAGAGTCCCAGACACCTCCATCTAACGAGACCTGTGCTCTCAGTTTAGTTAAATTTAATAGCCGTTGAAGAGCCGTCCACGCCCCAGCCGTTAACCCCCCGGTTGGCAATGAAGGGTTCAAACGTGGCTTAATGTGAAAGGTATAAGAGTTCTAGTTATCATGAGTAGATGCGGTGCTAGAAGTGAGCCAGTTAAGCCCCTCTACGTTAAGAGAGCTTAGGAACTATGTTGGGAGTACTGTGCTTGTGAAACTCAAGGGAGGGAAGGGTATTAAGGGTATCCTGAGGAGCTACGATCAACATCTCAACCTTATTGTTGAGAATGCTGAGGAGGTTGATAGCGAGTCTTCGAGGATGCTAGGTCTTGTCCTGATTAGAGGGGATAACGTTATATTGATAAGCCCCGCACCTAAGTAGATAAGGTGCCGGGTTTTGGTTAAGGGGACTACATCGTTCGGTAAACATGGTAGGAGTAAGAGTCACATTGTCTGTAGGAGGTGTGGTAGGAGATCCTATAATGTCGCTAAGGGCTACTGTGCAGCATGTGGTTTTGGGAGGAGTAGGAGGCTACGTAGGTATAGTTGGCAGAATAAGAAGGTTAATAGGGTTAGGATAGTATGAGCTTGGAGGCTCGCAGGGAGCTCTTCGAGAATAACAGGTTGAAGCTTAGAAGCTACATGGAGGGTAAAGGTTTAAGCGTGCTCGTACTCCTGGGGAAGAGTAATATTGTTTACGCAACCGGCCTAAGGGAGCCTAGCGGAGCCCTCATCATGACAAGGAATTGTGGTGATGTGATCCTAGTACCACTACTAGACTACCATAGGGTTCTCGTTAGCATACCTCGTGATGTTGAGGTTAAAGCGTTTCACAGGCCCGGGGAGGAGGCTATTAGAGGTGATGTGCCCGAGAGGGATTTAATAGTTGGGGGTCTACATGAGGCCGTGGTTAAGGTCATAGAAGGTTGTGGTGGGAGCTCCGCGACTATCGGTGTGGACTCCAACTGGGCTCCTAGTAGTGTGCTTAAAGCTCTTGAATCCAAGATGCAACTAGTGGACTCTAGCAACGATATAGCTAGGATTAGGAGTGTTAAGAGTGACTGGGAGGTTGAAGCTATAGAAGCCTCCCTGAGGGTTGCAGAGAGTACGCTGAGAAGCTTGATGGATGAAGCTAGGGAGGGGGTTTCGGAGTCGGAGTTAGCAGGCTACGCTAGCTTCACCATGAAGAAGATGGGAGCCTGGGGTGAAGCATTCCCAACTATTGTAGCATTCTACGATAACACTGCATACCCACATCACACTCCTACACAGGTGAAGCTTACACTACCAGGACCTCTACTGGTGGATCTAGGAGCCGTTCTAACAGGTTATCACAGCGATTTAACCAGGACGAGGTGGTGGGGTCGTGGTGGGAGCGAGTTTAAGGAGAAGATTGAGGCTGTCGTCGAAGCGCAGGAGTCAGCCATAGATACCATAGCCCCGGGTGTTGAAGCATGGGAGCCTGATAGGAGTGCAAGGCTGGTACTGGAGAGGAGGGGGCTATCGAGGTATTTCATCCACGGGCTAGGACACGGTGTTGGTGTTGAGATACACGAGGAACCTTTCCTGAGACCTGCTTCGAAGACCGTACTGGAGAAGGGGATGGTGGTAACCGTGGAGCCTGGAGTCTACATCCCAGGACTCTACGGTGTGAGAGTCGAGGACATGGTTCTAGTAACAGCTAAGGGGAGGAGGGTTCTAACCAGGATTTCAAAGCTAATAGAGTAGGGTTACTTTTGAACGTTAAGCACCCAGATACCTTGATCCTCATCGTATACAGCGACCCCAGCCTTAACCATCTTCCTAAACAACCTCCCAGCAGCCTCCCCCAGCGACATTTCTAGAAGGCTGGCCGCCTCTTCTACATCGCCAACACTAATCTTATCCACCTCCTCCGCGAACCTAGCCCAAAACCCGGGGTCTAATGCGACTCTCTCACCACCAATACTAAGCACCATAGCCCCCTCCCTCTTCAACTTCTCAAAGAACCTCTCAGGGGACTTCATCCACCGAACATCCTCTTGGAATACGACACCCTGCTCCTTCAACTTCTCAATAGCAGGAGCTCTTCTAACCGGTCTCTCCACAACCTCCCTAACTCTCTCCTCCCTAGCCTCCTCTAGTAGCTCTCTCAGCTCAGCAAGTCTACGAGTAATCTCGTCGATCTTACCAGTATAGGGGTTCAAGATGTCCACTATGACCCTTTCAAGCCTCCTAGCTAGAGCGTCGACCTGCTCCCCCCCACTAACGCTTTTACCAATCCTGCCCTCCACCACACCCCTGATGATATCTCTAAGGTATTCTGATACAAGGCTGTAACCCTCCCTCCTAGCAATAGCCTTTAAAGCCTCATACTCACTCTTAGTAAGCTCGATCTTCACTAAAACCCTATCCTCCGACCTCCCTCCACGCTCTCCCAATAGATCCACCTCCCCTAAGGGTTACGTTATCCAAAAATATTAACCCTACTATCTCTCCAGCTCGAACCCTAGATGATGATCGTGCTTCACCACGTTTCACACGTTTGTGTAGACGAGGATCCTCTTATCCCTCGTGTGTCTGAGCTCGCGGAGAGCACTTGCAGCTAGTCTTAGTGCATCCCTGGCTGTTCTAGATACGCCTATGCCAGCCTTCAGGTCATCCTCTTCCACTAGCCTCTCAGCCACGGTCATGTAGTTTACAGGTGGTAGTATCACCAGTATGTTATCCCCTCCTAGGTACTGTGCTATCCCACCTTCACTCTCGGCTATCCTAGCGATCCTTCCTAGTAGGCTTAGAACCCTATGGTATGATCTTGAGACGCCATCGCTAGCCGTCTCCCCCGTTATGTTGTTTATGTCGAGGTGCGCTATTGCCACCACCTCTTCTCCAGGACACTCCTTATACGATAGGCCTCCTACCTCGGTCTCACCTAGTAGCCTGAAGGCCCTCATCTCAGCCTCTACAGGGCTTAAGCCGCAGGAGCTTGCAAGCCTAACTTCGACTTTTGAGATGCTCCTAGCAACATCTAGTATCTCAAGGTGTGCCTTGTAGCTTAGATTTGACGAGAGTATTAGCATGTAATCATACCTAGCGGGCATGGCGAATGCTCCATGCTTTGAAGCTACATCCTGTAACGCTAGGTATAGTTTTGCCTGGATACTCTGTATAAGCCACTCCCTATCACTCCCAAGATTCTCGGTCCACTCCCTATAGCCTATCTGCTCTAGCACAGCTACACGTGTGTAGAGCCCCTCCAACTAGGACACCTACTCTACGTAGATCGTCCTCCCCTCATACCTCGTAGCCTGGAGGATCTTCCTCCTCCTAGCTAGCTTAACAGCTGCCTCGACAGCTCTCCTAGCGTACTCCTCAGCCCTCTCAAGAGCCTGGATCCTGGAAGCCCCGGGGCCTATAACACCTAGTGTTACAGGCTTACCATACTGAACACCTAGGTCCAAGAGCTTCCTAGCAGCCTGGTGTGCTACGACCTCGTCATGCCTGGTCTCACCCTGGATGACAGCACCTAGAACAACGACGGCATCAACGTAGTCAAGCTTGATAACCTCCATGACACCATATGGTGCGTCATAGGTGCCTGGAACCCTGTACACTACCGAGACCTCTGCATCGAGGAACTTAGCGTGATCAAGAGCCTTCTCAAGCATAATCCTTGTGATATCGAAGTTGAACTCTGAAACCACGATAGCAAGTCTAACCCTCTCAGTCATACGAACCCCGGAGAGAGTGTGAAGAGAGCACAACTTATAAGTATGAATAGGTACTACCTACGCTCAGGAGCCCTCCGCGGGCCCCCATCCTCCACCTCCAGGAGTCTCTATTACAACCTCGTCTCCAGGCTCTAGGTCTACTGTAAACTTACTCGGCATAACCTCCTCTAACCCACTAGACCTCCTAATGGTCACCTTAGCTGGCTTCCCAGGCTCCCCACCCCATAGGCCGTATGGTCTGTGCCTAAACCTCTCAGCTAGTACTGATAGCCTTGCCGGCTTTAGTACCCTGAAGGCCCTCACAATCCCATCACCCCCCTTATACCTACCCATACCCCCGCTACCCTCCCTTATCCTGTAGGCTGTGTACAGTATGGGATACGACCTCTCAGCTACCTCTATCGGTGTGTTCAAAGTGTTAGTCATGTTTACGTGGACACCGCTAACACCATCTCTACCAGGCCTCCCCCCGGTGCCTCCTCCAATTGTCTCATAGTATGCCCAGTACCCCCTCTCCTCATCGTAACCCCCTATCATTACATTCATCATGGTGCCGGAGCCCGCAGCGGGAATCCTGTTTGGTACAGCCTCTGCTAGAGCTCTTAGCACTACATCTGCTATCCTCTGGCTTGTCTCAACATTACCACCAGCTACGGGCGCCGGCTTTCTAGGGTTAACTATGGAACCCTCGGGGGCTACAACCTCTACTACGCTGTAGAAGCCCTCGTTAACAGGTATATCCCCCTCTAGTGCCACTCTTACAGCGTACGTTGTCGCAGAGAATGTTACACCATACACTGCATTCAAGGGAGCCTGAACCTGCTCCGATGACCCTGTAAAGTCCACCCTAACACCATCACCTTTAATCTCAAGAGTGCATTTCAACACGAGATCCCTATCTGGGAGCTCAAGGTAGTCGATGGACTCGTAAACACCACGCCTCCAGGAGGTCATACCATTTAGTGTAAGCCTACGAGCATAGTCTACAGCCTTCCTCCAACCCTCCACTACAGCTTCTAAACCGTACCTGCCGATAAGCTCTGAGACCCTCCTAGAGCCGACCCTGTTAGCTGCAATCTGTGCATTCAAATCACCTATGGTAACCCTGGGGGTTTTACTGTTCTCCACTACAAGCCTTAACAAATCCCTATCCACTGACCCCCTCCTCACTATCTTAACTGGAGGTATTATCAATCCCTCCTCGTATATGGTCCTAGCGTTTGGGTTCATGCTACCCGGTATAGGGCCTCCTACGTCCACGTGGTGAGCTTTATTAACAACATATGCCACCAGCCTCCCACCTACGTAGACGGGGGCTAGCACCATTACATCGTTTAGATGCGTTCCAGATATGTATGGGTCGTTTAACACCACCATATCACCATCCTCCAGCTCAACACCCTCCCTCTCAAGCCACCTTAGCGTATTGAGTACACCTACCCTGAACGACCCTAGATGTACTGGTATGTGCTCAGCCTGAGCTACAATCCTACCCTCGCTATCGAGCACAGCACAGCTATGGTCCATCCTCTCTCTGATGTTAGGGGAGAAAGCCGACCTCTTCAGGGCAACGCCCATCTCCTCAGCTATGAATATTGTAGCCTTGTGTATGAGCTCCCAGGATACCATTTAAACCACCTCGATCCTAAGCTCCCCGTGACCCCCTACAACCGCGACCCAGCCTGGTGGTATGACCGTTGTTGAATCGTACTCCTCAACTATAGCAGGCCCCTCAATCTTATAGCCTACCGGTAGGTCGTCCCTCCAGTAGACCGGGGTGTTAACCCAGCCGTCCTTGAAGTAAACCTTCCTAACCACCCTCACCCTAGGCTCTCCTAGAGCTCTAGGCTTCGGGAGGCTCGGCTTAACCCTTCTTATCACAGCGAAAACCCTGGCTACGACAACCTCCACACTCCTATCCTCAAGGGTGAAACCATATGTTGCTAGGTGCTTCTCCTCAAAAGCCCTCCTAACATCATCGAGCCTAGCCGGCCTACCGACTGGCACCGTTAGCTCCCACCCTTGACCCTCATACCTTACATCAGCGTATCTAACGAAGTAGTCAACCCTCCCAAGCCTTCCTAGGAGCTTCCCTTCAAGCTTCAAGTAGGCCTCCTCCAGGTCTACCGGGTAGGCTACCCTAGCTTCAAACCTCCAATCAGCTAGGAGTAGCCCTAGTGCACTGAATAAACCCGGGTGT
>JAPYWV010000060.1 GCA_028276165.1 Acidilobaceae archaeon | reverse complement strand
TAGAGGTGAGGCTAACGCTGCGCACGCTAACACAGAGCCCGGTGCTGGTAGCGATGTAGCAGCTATACAGACGAGGGCTAGGAAGGTTAACAACCACTACGTCATATCAGGTAGGAAGATATTCATCACGGGTGCTGGTGAGGCAGACTACCTACTAGTATCGGCTAGAACGGAGCCACCTAAACCCGATAAGAGATGGTGGGGTATAACGACGTTCGTTGTAGAGAGGGAGTGGCCTGGGGTTAGGATAGGGCAGCAGTTCAAGGTCATGGGGTTGAGGGGTGAGCAGCCCTACGAGGTCATACTAGATGAGGTTAAGGTGCCTGAGGAGAACGTTGTTGGAGTTGTAAACGAGGGCTTCAAGGTCCTAATGGACACCTATGATCACACCAGGGTTGGTGTAGCAGCACAGGGTGTTGGCATTGCCCAGGCGGCCTTCGAGAAAGCTTTAAACTACGCTATCCAGAGGGAGACCTTCGGCCAACCCCTGATAGCACACGGTATTATAATGGAGAAGATAGCAGATATGTACATGAAACTCCAGGCCGCTAGACTCCTAACCTACTGGGCTGCAACACTAGCTGATAGAGGGAAGCCCGAGTTCGTGGTAGCCGCGAGCATAGCTAAAGCCTACGCTACGGAGGCTGCAGAGTGGATAGCAAGACAGGCTATACAAATCCATGGAGGCTACGGGGTGGACTTCGAAACAGGGGTTGAGAGATACCTTAGGGACGCCATAATAACAACAATCTATGAGGGGACGAACGAGATACAAAGACTGGTAATAGTGAGGCAGATGCTAAGACAGGCGTTCGGGCTCAAGATCTAAGCCTTCTTACCCTGCTCAGACTGCTTCCCCTCACCCTCCTTCTTCCTACGAGCACACCCCCTAGCCATCCCCACCACCACCGTGAGGTATGCTGGAGCCTACTCCTTTTAAGGTAGACTGCTAGACCACACTCATAGCCTGAAATCCCTCAAAGCCACCTTAGCTATTACCATTAGTATTCACTGTCTCCGAGAACGCCAACCACTACAAGCTCCCCAGCCATCAAGACTACTACCACGAGTTTAACACTGTAACGCACTACTAGCCCTACAAGATCACGACACCCCACTATAACAGCCGTGACGTGGACCGTGTACGCTAGATGAGAGCCCTAGATGTTAAACCAGAACCCGGCATAGTGCTTACAAAAGCTAACAGTACCAGGGTCTCTAAAAGCATTACAACCAGCTAGAGATTAGGTTATAAGCTGGAGGGCGCAACTAGGGGAGACGGGTGTTGGGGGTGAGCTTACCCAGGGAGACGCTGGAGAGAGCGTTGGAGAAGCTTAGGGAGGCTGCGAGAGCAAGGTATGAGGCTAGGAGGCAGAAGATAGTGGAGAGGTACGAGATGCTAGCTAGGGAGCTGGAGGACAAGTATAGGGAGGTTGCTAGAAGGTTCTCGGAGATGCTGAAGAGGTAGGGGGCCCCGTCGAGCCACCCATCCACTATAAAAGGGCTTAGAACCCGTTAGACCCCAGGGTTCTGCCTTGGAGCCCTGGCTTGTACTATCGGTTATAGTCGTAGTGTTATGGGGTTTGTGGGGTCTAGCTTTGAAGTACGCTAGCCTCAACCTAGAATGGCAGTACGTCTACGTCGCATCAGCTTTAGGAGCTTTCCTCGTATACGCTATGGTAACCCTTGTTTTAACCCTCATGGGGAAGCTCGGCCATGTAAGTGATTACAGAAGCCTGGGTATAGCACTCCTAGGGGGGTTGATGGGAGCCCTAGGGGGCCTAACGCTAATAGTAGCCCTTAGGCTCGCTGAAGCCTCCATAGTAGTACCGCTAACAAGCATATACCCAGCTGTAACAGTAGCACTCTCAATAGCCCTACTAGGAGAGAGTGTAACCGCCAGGAAGATAGCTGGCGTAATACTAGCAATAATAGCCGTAATCCTACTATCAACCAGCGATTAAAGCTATTAAACCCCCCAGGTAGTAGAGATAACGGGGGCACGGGAAGGGCCGGGGGCCCCGCCAGCCCCCCTAGCCCGTGAAGGGCTAGCCCGAAGGCGCCATGCGGGGGCCAGTAATCCGGGGGCTTGGAGGTCTGAGGGGTGGGAGGCCACCCGGGGTCGGGGGCTATGAAGCCCGTCCCACGGGGTCTACGGAGACGGGGGGCCTGCCGGAGGGCAGGCTACTACCGTCTTAGCCGAGGAAACCTGGCCAGGCCCGGAAGGGAGCAACCTAGCCTCGGACGTAGACGTTCGTGGGGGTGCGGGTGGAGCCCTCCCGGGAGGGGCCCCCACCTCGGCGCTCCAAGCCTTCGGAGACCGTGCCCCCAGGTCTGGGCCAAAAACTTAATACCCTCCCCTGAGGGTTACATTGGATACCGGGTGTAGGTTTTGGTTGAAGGGAGTCACCTCGTGGTAGCCGGGTTCGCCTTGATACTACTAGGTGTCCTCCTGGTGTTCGCTGGAACGCTAGTCTACGCTCTCGGTAAACCTGCAAGGGTTGAAGGTGGGGGTGTTGTATTGATAGGCCCTATACCGATCATATTCGGTACATCGACCACGATGGCTATCGTGGCAGCTGTAATAGCTATCGTGCTAATGGTGCTAGCTATAATCTTCATGCTACTAGCTTCAAGAGCGATACCCCAACCAGGCTAACACAAACTCCTACCCTCCTAAGGATCTAGATCTTCATCATAGGCGCTAGGAGCCTTACAACGCATGGTGTAGATATTGATGAGGGCTAAGGGTTGGAAGCTCTTCATCGATCGATAGACACCTCGATGTAGAACTTAGAGGTGGAATCACCAAGTCGCTTAGAGGTAGAGGTTTCAAGGTTCAATGGAGGAAATGGGGTTCCTATATTAATAGCGGTGATGTACACGTTTACATCAACTACGCACCCCTAACATTCGATGACATGTTCATCTCCAGGTGCTCTGACCCCCACCTGAAGACCTTATAGTATTGAAGTTGATGCATACTAATAGTGTGGGAAGATCTTCCTATAATAACATAATAGGCTTGACATGGAAGCATGTAACGGTAACAGATGGAGTTTACAGGGCTAGAGCATATATAAGCTCATAGCGGTTTGGATGAGGGAAAAGTTTTAAGCACTCGTCTTCTCTCCCTCCAGGTGCATGGGGGTTGTGGGCTATAGGGAGGACTGCTCTAACACTAGCATCCCTACTCGTAGTCATAGCCATACTGCTACCCTTAGCCTCCTACGTGCTAGCCCAGCAGTCTAAGGTTGGAGCTATAGTGTTCCACCTAGAGCTATACGATGAGAGGGGTAGGCCTATAACAAGCCTAGGAGCCCTCTCTAAGCCAGCTGAGCTAGAGGTGTTCGCACAGGTTTACGCAATAACACCACCGGATGATCCAGATACACTGAAGGAGGTTTATAAGGGTAAGGTTAGAGGGCTTACACTAAGACTTGAGGCTAGAGGGGTTTTAAAGGATGTTGCAGAGGGCTGGGTTAGGTTTGAGGAGAAGAGGGGTCCTGTGATGAGGGATAGTGAGAGAGCAGTACAACTAAACCTATGGATCATCAATAAGACCAGTGGTGAGGTGGTTCAGAGGGTAAGCTACTACTACACGTACAGCCCAAAGGGGATACTAGAGGGTGAGGAGAGAGCCTACAAGGTCAAGATAGCCGTACCGAAGAAGGCCGGAGGGGCTAGTGGTTCCGAGATAAGAGCTCAGCAGGATTGCGCTCCATTCTACTACTGGGAGCTTGTGTACACGATAACACCTGACACATATGTAAAAGCGGGCAAACCTTCAGAGGTCTTCGATTACCTAAGATGGTATAATGGTGCATGGTATATTAAGACACCACTCCTAACCGTAAACAATACTGTCCCCAATTATTCAAGCCCTATATTAATGGCTATCACATACGATAAATTGTATGTTACAACGTTTGACGTGTCTATAGGTATAGGCTTTGAGGTTGAGAGGAAGCTTAGAAACAAGATAGATATATTCGGGGGGCTCTCTGGCGAGGTATACCGTGGGGGTCATTCGTGGAAAGAGACTGTGTACTTTGGCAGAGGCGACTACGTCTATCCTGGGGAGGAAGTCTACGTGTGGATCTGGGCTAGGCCTGTATTCGCGTTCTACCGCGAGCACGTTGTAGACTGTACGGGTGATAGCCTCACGGGTAAGGAGAAGGTAGAGTTCTTCGTACAGGATGCTATTAAGATCTATGTCTCGGAACTTCAAGCTTACACTTTTGATGGTGATATAACCAAGGGGCCCCTACCAGGCTTCATAAGAAGGTGGATATTCAATGATACATTAACGGAGAAGATCTATAATGCGTTCACATTAGACCCTTCGGACCCCGCTAGGAAAGCGGTAACCCTAGCTGCTTTAATAAGGAGTTACTATGATACGTGTACGGCTGGTTTCGAGGTACCTGTAGGGATTGCTATAGCAACATCTGCTATCTTCTTCCCAGAGCTAGCACCGTTTGTAACATTACTAGTCGTGATTTCACCATCACTATCGTATAGTGAATCTGAGACCGTATACGTTAATGGTGTAATCGAGGTCAAGGGTTCAATCCGAGAATACCTGGACATCTACAGGTCTAAGCTATCGTACAGGAAGGATCCTCCATGGTGGTGCTTCTGGTGTAGCCCCTGCTACTACAAGGTCCCTGTTTCACTCTACATTGAAAGCCGGTGAACTCTATCCAAGGATACCTTAACCTCACAATCTCTTTTCCCCTCCCTCTTTTTAAGGTTAACAGAGTACTCCTAGAGCAGCCTATGAATAGACGGTTTACGGGCTCCTCGAACTCCATGAATTAACTTTTATAGTGCTTGACACCCTAGCTGGGTTGGGGGGTCGTGTGCGCTCCACTACCGTTCCATGGGTTGTGTGGCTCCTGCTAGGGCTACTCGCGTACACCCACCTTCACGCCTTGGGCTCTGCGGGCTACACGGGGTACTGTGTTGTAACGGTCTACCCTGATGGGGGTGTCATGCTGGAGTACAGGCTCTCCGTTGAGGGGGCTCCAGCTAATATCACATTGAGGGTTCCCCGGGATGCCATCTACGTCTCCGTAAGCGATAGCGGAGACCCAGCACCATACTCCTACGATGAAGCTCGGGGACTCCTATCCTTCACAACCTTCACCGGGAGGGTCTCCGTCAGGGTTTACACCCTGGGGCTTACATCGAAGGAGGGTGCGATCTGGAGGCTCCAGCTGGGCACGGTAGACCTTGAAACTCTCGTGGCGCTACCGGGGGAGGCTCTGGTAGTCTCGGTGGAGCCCAGGGATTTCGGTGTAAGGCTTGTAAACAACACCCTACACCTCGTCTTCAAGCCAGGCTCCACTGTGAGAGTAGAGTACACGCTGATACCGGCGACACCGCCAGCCCCACCACCGGGGCAGGCGGCACCCACCACTACGGTAAAGGAGGCGCCCACCACGTGGCTCCTCCTAGCGCTCGGAGCCCTAGCCCTGCTAGCCGTAGCAGGAGCACTCCTGCTGAGAGCCAGGAGGGGGGCCTCCAGGCTGGTGGAGGTGGCAACGGTGGAGGAGGCGTTGGATGAAAGGGACAGGCTGATACTGGAGACGTTGAAGAACATGGGCGAGGCTACAGCACCAACACTACAGAAGGCGACCGGGATACCCAAGACGCCATTGTACAGGAAGCTTGAGAAGCTGGAGAAGATGGGGCTGATAGAGTCCGAGTGGAGGGGTGGAGTGAAGGTCTACAGGGTTAAACCAGGAAAGCATACATAGCTTAAAACACCCCCTACTATGGCGTGGGCTTGTCTAAAACACGCCACTCCTAAGCTTTCCCTAGGCCTTCCCTACAGTTCTCCTCCTCCCCCTATTCTAGGAGGTCTCGCACCAGTCTAGGGTGGAGTAGGGGGTGGTGTGGGGTGGCTAGGCTTGCTGGGCTTGTTGTCGTCTGGTTGTTGTTGGCCTCCATGCTGGCACCCGTAGCCCTGGGGGTGGAGTATGCTCGGCAGAGGGATGTGGATGCCGTGGTACAGGGTGCTATAGAGAGGCTTAGGGCTACACTAGCCTACCTGGAGGCGGTGAGCCCCTCGGAGGCCTCCAAGCTTAGGGAGGCCTTCGAAAGGGCTATATCGAGGCTTGAGGGAGCTAGGGGTAGGGCTCCCGAGGTTGCCCTAGTGGAGGTTGTGAGAGCTCAGGTTGAGGCTTTGAACGCTTCCAGGAGCGTGCTGGCCAGGGTTGACGTGGCGCACCCTCCGGGCCTCACTATAGCCTTGGATGTCAGGCTGAGGATGGTGGAGGAGCTGAGGGCGACGGTAGAGTACCTCAGGTCCGCTAATGTAACCGTCGAGCCCTGGGTTGATGTGAAGCTGGAGGAGACAGCCCGCAACATAAAAGCTCTAAAGGAGGGCCTAGCATCGGGAGCCCTGAACGCAAGCCAGGTTGCCGTGAAGCTAGGGGAGGTTAACAGGAACATATCGGAGGTCAGGGTGTACCTGGCTAAGACGGCCAGGCAGGGCTGGGTTAAAGCCCACGTCCTAGGCAACATAGCCAGGGAGATGGCCAACACCATTAGATCATCTGAGGCGGCGATGAGAGGTGATGTAGGGGAGCTAGCAGCGAGCCTAGAGAGGCTTGGTAGGATCCCAGAAGTACTACCACCCGGAGCTCCGGGTAGAGGGGTGGTGGAGGAGGTTGCAAGGTGCATCCTACAAGTAACACCTGGTAATAAGACGTTCGTGGTTATGTCCACCATAGCTAAGACACTGAGGGAGTCCAAGGAAGAGGTTAAGATCAGGCTACTGGTAGCAGAGATACTCAGGTGCCTCAAGCAACCCCTAGAAAGGATACCATTAAACGAGATACCCGCCAAGCACAGGCCCGACGTGGAGAAGGCTAGAGAGAATGCCAAGACGTTAGAGGAGGAGGCTAGAAGGAGCACCCTAGAAGTTGTTGAACGGAACCCAACGGCTGCAATAGGGCTTCTCAGAGCCGAGCTAGAGCTCCTACAAAAACTATATAGGGATTACAGGGAGGGGAGGGCTACGGCCGAGGAGGTCAAGCTACAAGCACAGCTCGTACTAAAGCTAGCCGAAATAGCCGAGCAGGCCATAGCAAAACTACCAATGCCAGCCCAAGGCAGGCTAATGGAGACCGTTAAAGCCGCTAAAAACGAAGCAAACAGAATACTAGGCGAGCTAGGAGCTTGAAAACCCAAACCTCCCTTCCTTTTTTTAATAATCATGTATAGCAAATCCTTATACCGGTTTCAGATAAACATGCATAGTGTCAGAATGGGTTTGCGTAGGCCGTGGGAGTGAACTAGGACATAGTCTTTGCATGCTTCTCTCTCATATACTCCACGTATACTTTATATAAATACAGGGGTATTATTAGGCCTGCTGTTAGGACGCCTAACACCACTAGCACTATGTTTGGAGTTCTTGATAGCCTTCTCTCAATATCTAAAGCTGTGTAAGTGTATGGTAGTGCTAGAATTGCCATGATAGGTAGTACCAGAATTGCCATAATGGGAAGGCCTATCCCCATCCCCATAGCTCCTACGAGTAATAACAGTAATGCTGGTATGCTTAGTACCCTAGCTGGTATAATGTACAGTGGGATGAAGCGGTCCTTGAAGGCCTTTGATAAAGGAACGTATATTAGGGTGAACTCTAGGGATAAGCCTATCACTAGTAGTATTGCAAGTGAAACCCATAGTATGGCTAAGCTTGGGCTGTTAACCCAGAGGCATTGGAGGAATTGGGGGAGCTCCTCTACGTAGGTGTAATAGCATACCCTAGGCCCATCACCACCTAGGATGAGGAGCTGGAAGACTATGAAGAGTGCCCACGATAGAATGCGTAGAGGTGTGAGTAGGAGGACAGCATATACAACCACTATGAGGGCTAGGTATGATAGGGCATACGCGAGGCTAACGCTGATCCTAGATCTAAGGATTAAACCTAGGATCACCAGTATAATCGAGGGGGTTATGAGATGGTATACTATGGCGGTGAATGTAAGCGAGGCACCACGATAAACAGGATACTCCCTCACTACACCCCATAAGGGGATACCAAGGTAGAGCGCTATAGCCGATAGAGTCGTTATAAGAACTGGAAGTAGAGCTCTCAACAAACCTAACCCCTTGATATCATACTCACACCTAAAACTTATTAAAAATTATTATTAAGATTTAACACGTAAACTCTAGGCTCGTCTGGTTTTGTTTAGGAGCTCTCAATAGCATTATAAAGGTTGTCTTAACGTGGATATCATTTGGTGCTACTGTTGGGTGGTATCTTCGGCTTCGTCTGCTTGAAGCCCCTTAGCGGTTCGGTTGTCAGGGAGGGTTTGAGGAGGCTTGTTTATAGGGGTTATGATGGTGTTGGTTTCGCTCTCCTAGATGATATGGGTAGGCTTGTTGTTAGGAGGGTTGCAGGGCATATTGATAGGGTTGGTGATAGGCTTGGTTTCGAGCTCTACAATGCTAGGGTTATGGTTGGTCATACACGTTATGCTAGTAGGGGTGTTCCGGCTGACTTCAACAGCCACCCCCATTTAAGCTGTGATGGCCGTGTTGGTGTTGTGAGTGATGGTGTTATAGATGGTTATGAGGATCTTAGGGGTAGTCTTACCAGGAGGGGTCATAGGTTTACATCTACCACTGACACGGAGGTTCTAGCTCACACCATGGAGGAGCTCTTGAAGTTTAAGGGTGTTGAGGAGGCTCTATTGGATATAGGGAGGGGTATTAAGGGTTTATACTCCGCGGTCTTCATAGTTGAGGGGTTGGAGGAGCTCCTACTAGTATCCCGGGGGCAGCCTCTCGTCATAGGGTTAAAGGGCGATGGCTCCTGCACCTTCGTATCAAGCGATGTACCCAGCCTCTATGGGTTTGCTGATGAGGCGGTGGTTCTCGAGGAAGGCTTGATCGGCTTGGTTGGTGGAGGGTGGTTCAAGGTTTTAGATGTGGAGAGTGGTGTTGAGGTTACAGGTTTGCAGAGGAAGAGGGTTAAGTACCCTGTTGAGGTTATAAGCAAGGGTGGTTTCAAACACTACATGTTGAAGGAGATCTACGAGGTACCAGAGGCTATGCTTAGGACCACCGCTACACTACTGGATAAGTACCTGAGGCTAGCTGCTATGATCATAAGCGGGGCTAGGAACATAATAGTTATAGGTAATGGGTCGAGCCTCCACGCAGGCCTCATAGCACAATACTACTTCGCAGACATGGCCGGGTTGAGTGTAACGGTTACCAGTGCAGCTGAGTTCCCCTATTATGCTGTAAACAGTGTTACAACGGGTACGGTGGTGGTAGCCATAAGCCAGAGTGGGGAGACAAGTGATGTGATTAAAAGTGTTAAGATGGCCAAGCAGAGGGGGGCAGTCATAGTGGGTGTCACCAACGTCCTAGGATCTAGGCTGACAATACACTCGAACGTATACCTACCGATAGGAGCGGGCCCTGAGATAGCTGTTCCAGCCACTAAAACCTTCACATCAACCCTGGTTGCCCTAGCAATACTAGCAGGCTACACAGGGTTATACACGGGGAGGTTTAGCCAGCAGGAGCTCTCAAAACTATACACTGGGGTTAAGGAGCTCTCCCAAGCTCTAAAGGGTAGCATTGAGTCCATGGAGGCCGAGGCCTCCCTGGTGGCTGAGAGACTATCACCATGGGGTAGTGTGTACGTAGCCAGTAGTGGTTTAAACTACCCAATAGCCCTTGAGGGGGCTCTCAAACTCAAGGAGACAGCAATGGTGCACGCTGAGGGGCTACAGTTGGGGGAGCTCAGGCACGGGCCTATAGTGCTTACAGGTAAAAGCCACCCAGTTATAGTGGTGGAGCCCGTTGAGGAGACAGCGTTAGAATTGTACTCGAAGATCTTAGATGAGCTTAGATCTAGAGGCGCCCCGGTGGTAAGAGTTAGTTTTAGAGAGGAGGGGGAGCTTAAAGCGCCTAAGGCCATGGAACCCCTGACCCCCATAGCGTGCGTTGTCCCCCTACAGCTACTCGCATACAAGCTGGGATCGCTCAAAGGCCTCCCCATAGACACGCCTCCAGGCCTAGCCAAGGCTATAACGACTTAGGTGGAGCTCTTGGACAGAGTCTACGCTGTAAGCGATATACACAGCCCTAGGCTCCTCCCACTATTCAAACAAGCACTCTCAACAGCCCCACCCGAGCCCCCGTGCCTCCTCATACTA
>JAPYWV010000003.1 GCA_028276165.1 Acidilobaceae archaeon | reverse complement strand
ACGACACGAGGGTCGTCCCAGAATATATCCTGTGTTCCGTTGCCGTGGTGTGCATCGAAGTCTACGATGAGAGCTCTCAAGCCCCGATCCTCTAGAGCCTTAGCTGCCATGGCAGCGTAGTTGAATATGCAGAAGCCCAGTGTAGGAGCCCCCATAGCCCACCCATCCCGGCCAGCGTGATGACCTCCAGGTCTAGGCATTATAAGCCACGGCTCCCCACTCTCAAGGGATTTAAGGGCCGCGTTGTAAGCTGCAGTTGCAAACCTAGATGCTACAGTGTACGTGTACTCAGTCACGTATGTATCCGGGTCTAGGTAGTGGAACCCCCTCCTCGACTCCTCATCGATGAATCTAATGTAGTTGCTTGAGTGCACTAACTCCAACAGCTTAGGGTCGGCTTCAGGTGTAGGTACAACCTCTACAGCACTCCAAGCACTAGACTCCTTAAGGGATGATAGTGCTACCTCTAGCCTCCAAGGGCTCTCAGGATGCCTACCCGAGGGGTCCGAGTGCAACCTGTGGATATCATCGTATACTATCTTCATGCCCGTTGGCTTCATATACTCAACCTCCTAGACGCTATGAGGTATACAGTGCTCCAATAGAAGGTTACCGCGTACACTATGTAATCCATAACTATCACGACGCAACCCTATCCTAGCTAACGTAGCTCCTGAGCTTTAAAGTTCAACGTTAGGTTTCCTAGAAGGAGAGGGACCCAGCTGAATAGTGTTCTAAGCTCTAGAGATGCTTCTGTCAGCGCGATGAGGTTTCGTAGGGTTTCCTAAGGCACCTATGTAGGAACATTATGCCAGGTAGTAGTATCCTCATTGCATCCTCGACCGTGTTCACCACGTGGCCCATGTCGGGTATTATGTGGGCTTCGAACACCTTACCCTTCTCCAGCATGAGGTTTAGGAGTCTTAGCACTGGTTTTAGAGGTGTTCTCGTATCATTCTGGGGGTGTATTATGCATACAGGCTTCCTAATACTATCAACCTTGTGTATGGGCGATCTCTCTCTGAGTAACTCCCTATTGCCGGCGAAGAGTGTTTCTATGAAGAACCTGAATACAGCGTCACTAAGCTCGTACATCTCCTCCCAGTCGGCTACACTAGCTCCGGCTACACCACACTCGTAGAGATCAGGCTTGCTAGCCATAGCCCATAGTGTCATGTAGCCACCATAACTATAGCCCATTATGAAGAGTCTGTCCGCCAACCCGCTCTCCCAAGCCCATCTTGACGCTACCGCGACATCCTCTAGATCTCCGCCACCAGGATCGCCTATATCAAGTTGCCTAAAGCCCTCACCATACCCCGTGGATCCTCTAAAGTTGGGGGCTACGACGTTGAACCCCGTTGCCACAAGAGACGCTATAAGAGCATCCCACGAACTGTCAACTTCATCCCAAGGACCCCCGTGAACATAGATTACAGTCGGCCCGGGTCTGCCCGCCAGCCTACTTTCAACGTAGAATACGGGGATTTGAACTCCATCAAATGAGCTAACATACGTGAAGCCTAGGTTGGCGAAAGACTCCTCAATGTCACCCGGAAGCCTAGACTCTAAGATGACGCTCTCGGTACCCTGCTCCAGGTTAAGCTCAACGAGCCTCGACGGCATCCTTAGGCTTGTGTAGCTTAGGTAGACTCTACCTTCATTGTATACAGCACCGTTTATAACACCATCGGCTACGTACGTTAGCCTACCATCGAGGAAGAGCCTAGCCCTCCCCTCCCTCTTCCCGACAACAACCCACCTACCATCTTGGAGCTTGTATAGGGGATGCTCTACTGGAGCGTACTCCTCGTAGTCTTTGAACTTGAATTCAAGCTTGCTAATCTCGAATGTATTCAAGTCTAGTCTTAGAAGCTCATTCCTCTTAAGGCTGAAGGCGTTGCTCTCAAATACAATGTTATCCCCTACTATGACCGGGTTCTTGTTGACGCTACCACTCCTAGGAGTGTAAACTCTAAACTCCCCTCTAGAAACATCGAGGATGAAAACCTCCATGGACAGGGGATTCCCGGCTAGGATACCGAAACCGACGATGAGATCCCCTGAGACATCCGACACTATGGCGAGGCCGGGTAGCCTGTAGACCTTCTCCACAGACCCCCTCCTTGAAATGTAGACTGCTAGATCCTCCTTAGTGACTCCCGTGAACGCCACGTTAACACCGTCATCCGCGACCCCGAACACCCTCACGGGCTCCATTGGTGCGAGAGGCTCCTCGCGCATACTACTCACGTCATAGTGGAATAGCTGTTGAAGCTCCCTACCACCCGATACATCCTTGGTGTACACGACTCTATGGGCTTTGATGGGGGGTTTTGCAACCCACAGTATAGGCTCCCTAGTGATCCTCATCTTACCCCCCGTGCTTGGATCTAGTAGAACCAGGCTTGCAACCCCCTCCTCGTTGGAGTATAGGAGGAGCTTACCCCCATTGACTAAGCCTAGGATGCTATATACGGGTGCCCTAACTATCCTTTCAAGAACGTCTACCATCCTTGACGGCTGTAAGCTCACAGCCCAGCACCACACGGGGGGTTCGACCTGGGAGCTTAAATATACTGTGATTTAACCATTCGGGAGAACGTGAGACGAGGAGGGTGTCTGCGAGTGTCTGGAGGGGAGAGGCTTAAGGTGTACGCTCATGCTTCATGTTATTCCAGCTACTCCCTCATAAGGTATCTGCTTGAGAGAGGGTTAGCTGATAGCATTGATGTTGTTGATGTATCGAGGGTCTCAGATCTTGGCGAGCTAATCCTCAGTGTTCCATGGGTTAAGATTGGCTATAGTGTTGTAGCGGCAGATCCCGTCTCGGGGGAGGAGGTTGAGGCTATGATTAGAGGTTCGTATAAGCCTAGCATAGGGGATCCCTTGAGGGCTTTCGTTGAAACACTACTCTCAAGCTCCTATGCATCCTCCATAGCACTCCTGCACGGCGACCTAGCCTACGCTGCTTTCAAGGAGCTTGTTGAAGCATCTCTTAGAGCTCCCTTCACAGGCCTGGATGTTGCTGAGGTTGTGAGAGTCGTTAGGGTTAATGGGAGGAGCTTGTACGAGGAGGTTGAGCTTAAGCTAGCTAAGGTTATCTCGGTTAACTACGTCAGGGACCTCTACTGGGCTAGCGGGGGCCTGGTTGGAGAGGAGGAGTTGAGGAGGAGGGCTGATGAGACCTCTATTCTCTCATGGCTTATAGCTAAGGCTGGCATAGGTAGGGTTGGCCTTCCAGGTAACCCCCTGGTGCTGGCTAACAGGGAGGGGGTCAGGCTTGTATCCAGCATTGTGGAGTCTGAGGGTTACAGGATACTGGATAGGGTTAGAAGGGAGCAGGAGACCATATTCAAGGACATGCTGTACACAAGCTACATGGAGAGCCTCGGGTTTAAGCTAAAAGCTTAATAACCTTCTTTAACACGCGTTAAAGTAGGTGTGGGTATTGGGCCTAGAGGTTTTGAATCTAACGGTGAGGGTTAGGGATAAGGTGGTTCTTAGGAGGGTGAATTTAAAGGTAGACTATGGGACCATACACGTTGTCATGGGGCCTAACGGTAGTGGGAAGTCCTCCCTAGCATACGCAATACTAGGTAGAGAGGGCTACGAGGTCCTAGAGGGTGATATAAGGCTAGATGGGGAGAGCATACTGGGTCTTGAAACACACGAGAGGGCTTTGAAAGGGATATTCCTTAGCATGCAGGATCCCCCAGTAGTGCCGGGTGTTAGGCTTAGCACACTGATAATAGCTTCTATGAATAAGAAGAGGGGTGCTAGCGAGCTAACACGCATATCCGATCCACGTGTTGTCAAGACAATGCAGAAGGTAGCCTCCGATATAGGGTTACCCTTAGAGCTCCTCCAGAGAGAGGTTAACGTAGGCTTTAGTGGTGGGGAGAGGAAGAGGGGGGAGCTGCTTCAAGCCGTAGTGTTAGACCCTAAGGTCGTCATCCTAGATGAGCCTGATTCAGGCTTAGACATAGACGGTATTAGGAAGGTCGCCTCATACGTGGATAGCATGAGGATTGGTGGGAAAGCAGTGGTGTTGATAACACACTATGCTAGGATGCTACACTTCGTTAAACCAGATGTGGTAACAGTACTTATTGGAGGAGAGGTTGTAGCCAGAGGAGGGCCTGAGCTAGCATTCGAGGTTGAAGAGCTAGGATACGATGGTATAAGGAGGAAGTATGGTGGATTGCAATCGCAGACACTCAATACCTAAGCTTATTAACCTACTTTAACACTGTTAAAGGTGGTGTATGCCATGGGGAAGCCTGTTGAGCTTAGAGAGGAGATATTTAAGAGTACTGAGGCCGCGGTGGAGCTCCTAGGCTACGAGAGGCCTTTTAAGGCACAGGTGGAGCTCAGGGGTAAGATAACGAGGGATATGATAGAGGAGATAAGTAGGATTAAGAAGGAGCCTGAGTGGATGACGAGGTTAAGGCTTAGGAGTCTTGAGTTCTTCTACAAGCTCCCAATGCCTAAATGGGTTAGGGGGATTGAGGCTATAGACTTGGAGGAGCTAGTATTCTACGTTAAGCCCGATGTAGAGATGGTTAGAGACTGGGACGACCTCCCACCCGAGATTAGAGAGTATTACGACAAGCTTGGTCTACCCGATATAGAGAAGAAGCTCCTAGCAGGTCTTACAACTGTCTTCGAGAGTGAAACGATATACGCTAAGGTTAAAAAGCATCTTGAGGAGAAGGGTGTCATAGTATTACCCATGGAGGTAGCCGTATCCAGGTACCCGGATCTCGTTAAAGAGTACTTCCTCAGAGTGTTCCCGTTCACAGAGCATAAGTTTGCAGCTCTCCACGGTGCACTATGGAGTGGGGGTGTCTTCGTATACGTGCCTCCAGGTGTTAAGATAAGGGAGCCTATAGAGTCCTTCTTCCTAATAGGCAGATCTGCTGAGGGTCAGTTCGAGCACTCGCTGATAGTAGCTGGTGAGGGTGCTGAGATTACATGGATTGAGGGGTGTAGTGCTCCAAGGCTTAGTAGGTATAGCTTCCACGATGGTATGGTTGAAGCTTACGCTCACAGGAACGCTTTCGTGAAGATCGTTACGTTACAGAACTGGAGTAGGGATGTTATAAACTTCAACAACAAGAGGGGTATAGCTGAGGATTACGCTAGGGTTGACTGGGTTGAGGGTAGTATTGGGAGTAAGATGACGTACGTGTACCCAAGCACCATACTCAAGGGGGACTATAGTAGTACTAGGAATACTGTAATACAGTTGGCTAAAGGCCCGGTCTTGAAGGATACCGGGAGTAAGGCTATACACGTTGGGAGGATGACGAAGAGCAAGATTATAAACAAGTCTATTAGCGCCGACGGAGGGGTTAACACCTACAGGGGCATAATAAGGGTTGTCAAGGGGGCTAAGTATGCAACTTCAAACGTGGAGTGCGAGGCTATGATCTTTGATAGCAAGAGCCAGGCCTTCACATACCCCCATAACCAGGTTGACGAGCCAACAGCAACCGTAAGCCATGAGGCTAGGACTGGGAGGCTAAGCGAAGCCCAGCTATTCTACCTACAAAGTAGGGGTCTGGAGGAGGATGAGGCTAAGAGCCTAATAGTACTAGGCTTCCTAGACGAGATAATGGTCGACCTACCGTTCGAGTACGTTAACGTGCTATCCAAAGTCATACAGCTGGAGTTCAAGAAGATAGGAGGCTACGGCTAACAGGGTGGAAGATCGGGATGAGCAGAGAGGCGTACCAGAGGCTCGCCAAAGAGCTACCATTCCAGCATATAGCTGACACACCTACAGTTAAATACTACACAGACTGGAGGGTTTTCGAGGAGAGATTGAATCTCGAGAGTTCAACGGAGGAGGACAGAGTACCGGAGGTTTTAGAACATCTAAGCTATAACGCGGTACTAGGCGTTGAGGCTAGGATTCTAGGAGAGCCTAAGGGGGTTGAGGTGAGGGTACTTAGAGGGGATTACGATGGGGATCTTAAGCCTATGAGCCTGGTAGGAGTTCATAGTAGGATGCACGCCTACCACGCTTATAGGTGGAATACCGGGCTACTGGTAGACGTTGGCGAGGGAGCGCACTTCGGGAAGCTCATAGTATTAAGCCTTGGGGGTAACGCTTACACAGGACACCATCTAATACTCAGGGTTGGTGAAAGGGCTAAAGGTAGGATACTCCTCGTGGATTACGCTGGGCCAAGTAGGGGGCTTAAGACCTTTGTAGTCGAGGCTACAGTGGGGAGGGAGGCTGACGTAGACCTGGACATTGTATCCCTACACTCGAGGAACCATGCTGTTTACAGCTTAACCCACATAGTGTCAGCCGATGAGAGTACCGTTAGATCGAGAGTGTTAAGCCTTGGGGGTGCTATGAGTAGGGTTCAGGTCGACTATGTGGTCGAGGGGGAGAGGGCTAAACTCTCAACCCTAGCTAGTGCTGTTGCCAGAGAGCGTGCTAGATCCGATGTCATATTAAACTCCGTTAACAAGGGGCCTGAGAGCGAGGTGACAGTAAATGCCAGAGGGGCAGTGCTAGATAAGGGTTACCTTGCGCTAAGAGGCTCAGCCATAGTGGATGATAGGGCTAGATGGGCCTCCTCGGAGATCGAGATCCAAGTAGTGATAATGGGGGAGGAGGCTAAAGGGTATGCTGTACCAGTACTAGAGATACACTCAGGAGATGTGGCTAAAGCGAATCACGCAGCAGGAGTCTCACATATCCTGGAGGAGCAGAGATTCTACCTAAGATCAAGAGGTTTAAGCGATGAGGATGCATCAAGGCTACTAGTAACAGGAATCCTAGGATACTCGGGTCTCATCGAGGATCTCAAACTCGACCCTCTCAGGATCCTAACAGTATAGTTCGTACATCGAAAAGTATATATCTTAATATAAGAATAATGTTTATTAGGTTTGAATAACTACAAACTACCCTGGCCTAGGGGGTCTGGTATGAGTGGCGAGCTACTTAAACGTGTTGAGTGTAAGCTTGAGGAGATACCAGGTCTTGGTACCTTCATAGTCGTCCCCAAGGGGTTGGAGCAGGTTATACCTGATACCACCGCTATAAGTGGTGTTGACCCCAGGGGGGAGCAGACCCTCTACAGGGGTTACACTATAGAGGATCTAGGGATGAATGCTAACTTCTACGAAGCAGCATACCTCATATCACGTGGTGTTCTACCCTGTGAGGATGAGTACAAGGAGTTTAAGAAGAGGGTTGATTACTGGAGGGGTAGGGTTCCAGAGAAGGTTTACGACGCTCTTAAGATGTTACCTAAGACTCACCCCATGTACTATGGCGCTTATGGAGCCCTACTACTAGGCCAGCTCTACGCTCCAGAGTGGAGCTTAGATAAGGACTCGCTCTACGAGCACCAGATAAGGCTTATAGCTCAGCTTCCAGTTATATTCGCTGCAGCATATAACCTAGCGTATTATGGAACCTTTGTGAGGCCTGAGAGTGGAGCTGATCACGCCTGGGATCTCCTTAGGATGATAACCATGAGGGAGCCTTCGGCTCTCGAAGCTAGAGCTTTCGAGTCAAGCCTCGTACTATACATGGACCATGGTTTCAACGCTTCAGCCTTCACTGTAAGAGTTGTAGCTAGCACCTTAAGCGATATGTATAGTGCTATAGCAGCGGGTATAGCTGCTTTGAAAGGCCCATTACACGGTGGTGCTAACGAGGAGGCTATGAAGATGTTCCTTGATGCTTGGAGGAAGGCTGTGGAGAAGGGTGTACCCCTGGAGGAGTACATTGTAGAGTATATCAAGGAGAAGCTTGCTAGGAAGGAGAGGATTATGGGGTTTGGGCATAGGGTTTACAAGATCAAAGATCCTAGAACTGATGTTGCAGCCTACTACATAAAACAGCTTAAGGATGGAGATATGTGGTTAAAGGTCCTGAAGAACGCCGAGAAGGTCATGTGGGAGTCTAAGAGGCTCCCATCAAACATAGACTTGTACACCGCGATCCTATACTACCAGCTTGGAATAGACATACCCATGTACACCCCAATATTCGCGATGGGCAGGGTTGTAGGGTGGACTTCACACTACATAGAGCAGGTGCTCGATAACAGGCTTATAAGGCCAACCGAGAAGTACGTGGGCCCTGTAGGCCTCAAATACCAGCCCATGGAGGTTAGGTGTAGGAGGTAAAAAGGATCCTCAACCCCCAACCCTCTCAACTCCTTTCCTCAACTATTTTATGGTAGAAGAGTAAGCCTAAGGCTACCGCCATTACATCTAGGACGGCCCCGGGGTTCCAGCCGCGTGGTCTCCAGAGTCTATCGAGCCACTCTACAGCCTCGTACACGTTATCCACCATTGCTATCCTAAGAGCCTCTAAGGCTTCCATCCTAGCTCTCCTATAGGCGGAGAACCCGAACTTACTCGCTATAAGCGTATCACCGTAGCGTGCTAGGAGCTCTAGTAGAGTGTGGAGAAAGGACTCGTGCATGGAACCTTTACTCTCTAACATCGTTTTAAATGCTTCAAGTGTTACAGGGTAACCTTCTAGGAGCTCCCTATGAACTAGATCCCAGGACGCCGCTCTTAGAACCTCCGTGAAGGATGTGGGGTAGCCTGATCCAATGCCCGGTACTGGGCCCTCGTACCTCCCTAGATGTGATGGTCTGAGGAGCTCTAGCAACTTGTAGTACTCCACTGCATCCCTTGAGCTAGTCTCGCTAACCACTATTGAATGCGCTTCTCTAACAACATCCACCACAGGGGCCCCGGCCTTGGATGAGAGGGCTGAGGCTATGGGTAGAGCTAGAACTAGAGATCCAAGCGCAATGTTAGTCCTCAAGCCAGCCCTTAAAGCTAGAAGCCTGTAAACCTCGAAACCCCTAGCAATGGGGGACTCTAAACCCCTAAGCCTCCAGGTGCACGCCTCGTGTAATGCAATCTCAGCTAGCGAAGCATTAACTATGAAGTCTACAACACTCTTATCGCCATGAGGTCTAAGGCATGTTACGGCTCCCGGCTTAGGGTGTATAACCGGCTCCAGGTAGAGCCCTTGAGCTATCAAGGTAGTTGCACTGCACCTGTCTAAGCCATACTTCAACTCTGACACTCCAACCCCCTAGTGGTGTGGAAGAAGGGGAGTATTATGCACTCAAGCCACCGTTTATCAAACTCTTACACCCTGGCATGGATGTGGGGTTGAGAGGTGACGTGGTTGGAAGACTATAGCTATAATAGCTCCTACTAGTACGTGAACCTTGGGGTTTGGGATGACGAGGTGCAACTATTACGAGCTCCTACGGAAGCTCGCCTCACTAGCTAAGATAAGGTTGTCCGGTGAGGAGGCTGAGAGCCTGTGCAGGGACTTGGAGAGGACAGCTGAGTTCCTGAGGAGCGTTAGTGATATCTCCAAGAGTTTGAACGTAGAGCCTCTATACTATGTCTGGGACGAGTGGGGGCCCTTGAGGGATCCCGGGGAGCCTAGAACTATTAGCATAGCAGATCTACCTGTACATACTAAGGATGGCTACGTGAAGGTACCCTGGAGGGGTGGGAGGGTTGAGGAGGCTTAAGCAGGCATGGGAGCTAGCTAGGGATTTCAGGGAGGGGGTTGAGGATCCTGTTGAACACGCGTACAAAGTCCTTGAAGCCATTAGCAGGTGGGAGGGGGTTGTTAACGCCTACATATCCCTTGAATCCCCGGATCTCGTTGTTGAAGAGGCAGAGAGGGTAGCTAGAGGTATTCGAGCCGGGGAGAGGGTTGGTAAGCTTGCAGGCCTACTAGTCTCCGTCAAGGATAACATCTGCACTAGCTTCCTACCAACAACAGCTGGTTCTAGGATGCTAGACCCCTACATTCCACCCTTCAATGCAACTGTTGTGGAGAGGCTCCTAGGCGAGGACGCCATAATCATTGGTAAGACTAACCTAGACGAGTTCGCGATGGGCTCCACGACGGAGCTCAGCGCCTTCGGCCCCACAAGGAACCCCTGGGATCCCGAGAGGGTTCCTGGCGGTAGTAGTGGTGGTAGTGCTGCATCCCTAGCCTATGGCGGTTCAGATCTATCCCTGGGTAGTGATACAGGTGGTTCCGCTAGGCTCCCCGCAGCTTACACCGCAACAGTAGGTTTTAAACCGACATATGGTCTTGTCAGCAGGTACGGCCTCATACCCTATGGTAATAGCCTAGAGCAAATATCACCTATGGCTAGGAGCGTAAGGGATGTAGCCCTACTCCTAGACGTTATAGGAGGCTGGGACCCCCTGGATGCCACTAGCTTAAGGGTTGATAAGCCTAGAACGTTTACAGCTAGCAAAGCCGACCCAAGGAGGGTTACAATATGTATTGTTAAGGAGCTGGCGGAGGGAGCTGATGAGGTTATAGAGAGGGCCTACTGGAGGATCCTTAAGAGGCTTGAATCAGAGGGGGTCGAGTTGAGGGAGGAGGAGCTCCCCATCGCCTCCAAGGCTCTCCCAGCATACTACACCATAGCCTTCGCCGAGGCGTCAAGTAACCTGGCTAGATATGATGGTGTATTCTACCCCATGAAGGGTGGTGGGAGCTCCTGGGAGGAGGATGTGGAGCTAGCTAGGATGAAGGGTTTTGGTAGGGAGGTTAAGAAGAGGATACTAATGGGGGTTTACGCTCTAAGCGAAGGCTATAGGGATGAGTACTACGTGGCTGCTACCAAGATCAGGAGGGTTTTAAGAGACGAGGTTCTAAGGATAACGAGGAACTGCATAATAGCATCCCAGGCGTCGCCAATACTACCACCAAGGCTTGGGGAGAGGCTAGACGACCCTCTGAAGCTCTACGCTATGGACGTGTACACTGTTATAGCCAACCTAGCAGGGGTTCCAGCCCTAGTCCAACCTATAGAGTTCCACAATGGGCTACCCATAGGGATCCAGTGGATGGGTAAACCGCTGGGAGAGGAGGAGCTTGTATCCCTTGGGCTCCTCGTCGAAGAGCTAACGGGGCTAGCGGGGGTTGTCGTGGATTGAAGGTGACCATTGGGCTTGAGATACATGTTCAGATGAGCGAGGCCGGCTCAAAGCTATTCTGCAACTGTAAGGCTAACTACAGGGGGTTAGATGTTAATACCAATGTATGCCCCGTATGCCTAGGGCTACCAGGAGCTCTACCCGTTGTTAGTAGGAGGAGTGTGGAGCTCGCTCTAGCCACAGCTCTAGCTTTGAAATGCGAGATACCGAAGTTTATAGTCTTCACTAGAAAGCACTACTTCTACCCAGACCTCCCCAAGAACTACCAGATTAGCATGTTCGAGAGGGCAGGCGGTGTACCCATATGTAGGAACGGGGTTATAAGCTTCCTAGACCCCTCAACCTGGGAGTGGAAGACCTGTAGGATAAGGAGGATTAACATAGAAGAGGATCCCGGAAGGACTGTCTACGAGGAGGGGGGCATAACGGGGAGCCCCTACGCACTCGTAGACTACAATAGGAGTGGCGTCCCACTACTAGAGATTGTAACAGAACCCGACATAAGAACGCCTAGGGATGCAAGGCTCCTAGTAGAGCACCTACTCCTCATGCTAGAGTACCTCGGGGTTACAAACCCAAGGCTTGAGGGGGTCTTCAGGGTCGATGCTAACATAAGTGTTAATGGTGGGGAGAGGGTTGAGGTTAAGAACATTGGTAGCACACTGGATGTAGAGAAGGCTTTAAACTACGAGATCCTAAGACAGACTAAGATCAGGGAGGCTGGGGGCCTCATAGAGAGGGAGACGAGGCATTGGGATGCAATGAGGGGGGTTACGAGGCCCCTAAGGCATAAGGAGTATGAGGAGGAGTACCTCTACTTCCCAGACCCCGATCTACCACCAATAGCTATAACGGGGGAGATGTTGGAGAAAGCTATGGGGATGGCTGCGAAGGCTGATCTACGGGCGTTGCTAGGGGAGCTCCTGAAGCTCAACGTGCCTCCAGAACATGCTTGGAGCCTTCTAACAACGAGGCCATCGCTAGAGCTCTTCAGGAAGACTGTAAGCTTGGGTGGCGACCCGCAGTTGACAGCTAGGATACTAGCTGTAGACTACAAGGGGGAGCTTAGAGAGCAGGGCAAGGACCCCTATGATCCATCAAACTGGCCTCCACCGGAGACGGTGTTAGAGCTGGTTAAGCTAACCATATCAGGGGTCTATACGTACGATACGATCAAAGGCCTCGTAATACCAGCTCTAGCGTCAAACCCACAGGCTAGGCTTGAAACAATCCTACCTGAGAGAGCGAGCGATATAGATGTGGCCGTAGAGGAGGTTCTAAGGGAGGAGGTTAAAGCTGTCAGAGACTACCTACAGGGTAAAACCCAGGCTCTAAACTACCTTGTAGGAAGGGTTATAAAGAAGATTGGGAGGAAGGCTGTAGACCCAAGGGTTATAAGGGAGGCGTTGGAGAAGAGGATTAAGAGTGCTATGGGGGCTGGAGGCTAGGGAGGGTGCAATCCCTTGATCCCCGTGGCCGACTCACATGCGCACATCAACCCAGTCAGGGGGCTTGGTGCTGGGGAGGTCGCTAGGAGGTTTAGGAGTGTTGGGGGCTGGTTTATAGCCCTTGTATCGCTACCACCGTCAGCCTACGGTGTGGAGGGTTCCAGTGTAGAAGCTTACGTTAAGGCAGCCCTCATACATGCAGGGGAGTGTAGGAGGGCTAGAGAGGAGGGGCTTATCGTGTACTGTCTAGCGGGCTTCCACCCAGCTGAGGTGGACAAGCTGATAGACAAGAACGGGTTGAAACCACTGGAGGTCCTAGAACTGGGGTTTAAGGTCTTAGAGGAGCTCTCGAAGCTAGTTGATAGAGGTGTGATAGACGGAATAGGGGAGGTTGGGAGGCAACACTATAAGACCACGAGTGAGAGGGTGTTGGTAGCAAACATGATACTAGAGAAGGCGGTAGAAATAGCGAGAGACAAAGACATAGTAGTGCACATGCACCTAGAGCAAGCAGGGGAGGCGACAGTAGAACTAGTGGACGTTATAACGAGAAGGCTTAACGCTAAAAGAGGAAAACTGGTATTCCACCATGCAGAGCCAAGGGTAGCGGTGGAAGCAGCGAGAAGAGGCTACCAAGCAACAATACCGGGGATACCGAGACTACTAGAACACGTACTAGAGAACCTAGAACCAACATACACGCTGGAAAGCGACTACCTAGACGATCCGAAAAGACCGGGAGCGGTCACAACACCATGGGATATGGCGAACAACATAGCAAGAATAGCTACAAAATCAAAGGATATAGAGGAGAAAGTGTACAGAATCAACGTAGACAACATAACGAAAACATATGGCGTTAAACCGCCTTAACCCGTAGGGAGGTAGAGAAAAGGGTTACTAGAGCTAGAGCTCAAAGTAACCCCCTACCATGACGTGATAGCACGCCTAGAACTGAACTCCATAAGATCTCTCGACCAAAGTAACCCTTAATACCAGAGTTTTTAACACTAATTTCTACGGGTCGCTCTCCATCTTAAAAGTCTTTCACTCTTTTTAGTGGGGTATAATTCCTCTAGCGATGTACTCTCCTACGCTTCCTCACCTGCTTCCCAGGTTTAGATGAACCTTTACGCCTATACTCATCAGCTATCCTAAATGCTTCCCGGGGGTCTGCACTGGCTATCTCGAATACGAAGTCTATCCTCTTCTCTCTATTAACCCACTCTACCATATCATCTACCACTCTCTCCAGTAGCGATTCAAAGGCCTCATCCTCGGAGCTCCCGTAGGAGAGTACCGCCTCCCAGCCTTTGTATGGATCGTATTTAACCCATACCGCCTTATATGACTTATTGAAGTTTCTAGCAAACTCCTCATCGTACTCTTCGGACTCATACTTTAAGACCAGGGGGTTACCCTCTTCAAGTGATGGTATTGATATGTATTTAACCCCATCCTTCTCGAAAAGCTTCAACTCCTCATCTCCAGGATCACCTACTAGGAAGAACCCACGTAGAGGTGCAGCATAGTAGAGGGCTACATATCTAATCAAATCCTCGGGGACCTCTACCCTCGCATGCTCAAAAACAACCACATAACGATCACCCTCCTTTCTAAGCTCGACGAACTCCCCGAGTTCAACCTCGACTTCGACGACATCCTCATCCCCCTTACGGGACAAGACTATCAACCCCGGAGACCCGCAAGATCGTGGAGTCGCAGAGAGACCTACGACTCCCCTATCCCCAGCTCCCATCCATCAAAGATATTGTCCCCTAAACCTTTTAAGAGCACCACCAGCTAAGACTCTTCAAATATGACTGAGTTTTGCACGCGAGGACTCTATTGTAGAGGGTGCTTAGCATAACCTAATGGTGAGTTCAATAACATGGACATATAACTTATTTAGGCTAGGCTATCCAGTATAGCATTGGTGAAAGCGTGGACTTTACAGACACGGCTATACTAGTGGTAAACGTTTTAGGATTATTCTTTGGGGTTGCAGGGGTTCTCGTTGGAGTTACTCGATTACGCAATGCTCTCTTAAACGAGGGGGTTATGGCTAGGTTTTTAGGGAGGATAGGTTTTCCCAGGTTTTTGATCCCGCTTTTTAGGCTAGGTGAGATTCTCTTCGCTGTTCTAGGGATAGCACTCTTTAGTTTAATGGCATACTGGGGTTTAACAGGCCGCCTTGGACGTCATGTGTATGAGACTCACCCCTACCTAGCTCTAGCTCTCGGAGCTCTCGGCCTAGTATTCATAGCCTTAATACCCCTTGGTTTACTTACGAGGCTCTCCGGTACTGAGCCACAGCCTAGAATCCCTAAGCTACCTTGGATGAAGGATTGGGAGGAGAGGGTGGAGTATTGTAGGGTTTGGTGGAGTTCCATGGATAGAGGAGAGGCCGATCTGCTTGGAAGGCTTCTTTTTACATACTATTACGCGTTAATAGCGCCTCCACTAGTCCTCGCACTCACGCTCCTCCTCCACACTATCTCCGGCAACTTCAACCTCAGCCTCGTACTAGCACTCTTTACCGCTGTAATAGTGTCTGCCACTGTTTACGCTGTTAGAGCTTATGTCTACTGTGATGCTATAAGCTCAATTGTGGCTGGAAGGCTATTCCGCATAACGACTAGTCTACAGTACCTCATCGTAGTCCTACTCATAGTGGTCATCGCCGTAGCAATAGCTTATCGTATCCTAGCGTGAGAAGGGATGCCTTAGAGCCGTCGTGGAGCTCGTGTAGCCCTTAGCCTTCGGGAACACGCTTATAGAGGGATTATGGGTGGTGCTCCCTCAGAGGATAAGCTTAAGGTTTAATGGTGGTTGCTTCAAGGTGTGCTAGTGCTAGGATGGGGCTTGTATGGGTATGGGTTGTCTTGGTTTTAGGACCCTGTATGCTATGTGGATCCAGCCCGGGCATACTTCGTGGTAGCTTTCTAGAGCTAGCTCTACTCTACTCCTCTCCCCGTCGAATGCCTCGCATGTTGCTAGTGATGTCCCTGAGCCGAATATGTATGGTGCTATTGTTACTCTAACCTCGTCTACGAGCCCCTCCGCTAGTAGGCTACAGTTTAGCATCCCACCTCCCTCCACTAGGAGCCTTCTCACACCTAGCTTGTAGAGCTCCTGCATCGCCTTGACAAGGTCTAGTTTCTCGGAGCCAGCCCTAACGACTACGACCCCTCTATCGAGGTACTCTCTCAGCCTATCCTCACCCCACCTTTCAAGGGTTACCAGTACACCTCTACCCGGTGTCGTGAACACCCTCGCAGTGGGGGGTACCCTGAGGCTGGCGTCAACGACAACCCTGTAGGGGCTCCTACCAGTTGCTAGCCTCAATGTCAGGCTTGGATTGTCTACTAGTACAGTGTTAGCCCCGACCATGACAGCATCACTCCAGGCTCTAAGCTTGTGGAGTAACACTAGGTCCTCGTGGCAGCTAAGCTTGGAGAACCCAGTCCTACTAGCAATCCTACCATCAACCGTCTCCGTGGAGAATATGATAGTGTAGGGTCTCAACACCCCAAACCCCCCATCATAGGTGGCTGTTGGGGGGCTAAAAGGGCTGGTTTTACCCCGGGGAGCTCCACTCGATGTTATCGATTATCATGTTAACCAAGGGTGCTAACATGTACTCCCTCAGCCTACCAGGCCTCCTATACCTTACATCGCACTCCTCCATGCTGGAGTAGTCCAGCACGTAGGTATCCCTCTTGGGCATCCTAAGCATCTCTATGAGAGGTGAGCCCTCCAGGCTAAGACACACCCTGTAACCATCGTAGGAGGGCTCGGACTTAACCATAGCAACACCCAGCCTAGCCCCCCTTAGGACAGCCTTAATCCAGCCCTCAAGGGTCTCCTCATCAGGCCTCAAATGTCTAACCTTATCCCCCGGCGCTACCAGCCACGAGTCCCCCAGTTTAACCACTGCAACTGTGTCACGTCTGATACCATGTGAGAGGAGTAAAGCCCCAGCTATAAACCTAGCTACATCAAGTAAATCCTGTGGATCCGTGTATACATGAACCCTCCTATACCCTTTAACCTCGAACCCTACCCCCATAACTGCCTCCGGCTATCCTGACAAGAAGAATCCATAGTCCTACCCTTCACAAAAACAATCCATAGTCCTCCCCTCGCTATCCTGACAAGAACAATGCCTAGAAAGCCAGTCTTCCTGGCAAAAACAATGCACAGGCCTCATGGACACCCCCAACCAGTCTTCCCGACAAGAACAATGCATAGTCCTCCCCCGCTATCCCACCAAGTACAATATGTAGGGTAGTAGGAAGTTAATATTCTTTAAGGGGAGCTCTTACAAAGCTTTATTGGTGGCGGTGGTGAGGGTTACCCCACTTCACGATGTCCACGTTGACCTAGGCGCCTCTTTCGGGGAGTTCGCCGGCTGGGAAGTCCCTATGGTCTACACTAGTACTATTGAGGAGCATATGGCTGTTAGGGGTTCTGTTGGTGTATTCGATATAAGCCATATGGGTAGGCTCCTCCTAAGCGGCCCTGATGTCTTGGAGTTGCTTGAGCTTATCTACACTAAGAGGGTTTCGAGGACGAAGGTTGGGTTTATGAGTGGCCCTACTCTCGCTCTTAACGAGTATGCTAGGGTTAAGGATGACGAGATGCCGTATAACGTTGATGGTGAGAGATGGCTTGTTGTACCTAATGCTGCTGTAGCAGATCACATGAGGGATTACATGAGGGGTCTAGCTGCAAGCAGGGGGTTTAAGGTTGATATAGTCGATCTAAGGGACGATTATGCGATGCTAGCTATACAGGGTCCTAGGGCTGTTGATGTTATGGAGAAGCTTGGAGCCCCGTGGGCTTCATCACTTAAACCACTCGAGTTTAGGGTTGGGGAGGTTGTAGCCGGGGTTAAAACCTTCATCGTTAGTAGGAGTGGGTGGACTGGGGAGGATGGGTTTGAGGTGATAGCCGAGCCTAAGGCCGCAGCCGTAATCCTGAAGGAGTCTATAAGAGCGGGGGCTAAACCTGCTGGGATAGCTGCAAGGGATACGCTTAGGATAGAGATGGGGTTTGCTCTAGGCGGTTTCGAGTACGGCGAGGATCCTGAAAGGTTCCCCTGCGCCTACAGCCTAAGGTACGGTATGGGGGCCATAGACTGGAGCAAGAGGGGTTACATTGGAGAGGAGGCTTTAAGAGCTTGTAGGAGGGAGGGTGCTAGGTGGGTTAGGGTTGGGATTATAATGAGGAAGGAGGCTGCAAGAGTAATACCTAGACATGGCTACAAGATCTACATAGAAGATCTAGAGGTAGGGTGGGTTACAAGTGGGACTTACAGCCCTGTGCTAGGGAGGGGGGTTGGCCAGGCTTACATAAGCTCGGGGCACGCCTTGATAGGGGAGAGTGTTGAGATCGAGGTTAGAGGTGTGAGGTACGAAGCTAGGATATCAGACTTCCCCCTGATAAGAAGGTGAGGGGGCCCTTGGAGCTCATACTATGCGACCTACCGGGGATAGCGTCGATAGGTTTAGCTATAGCAGCTGTACTCGTAGCACTACTAGCCCTGCTGAGGCCTAGACTCCTGGCTTTGCTGCGTAGGAGGCTGTAGAGCTGGGTGCTCTTCAACGTACAACACGTCCAGTTCGAGGCACTCAGCCCTCCTACCTAGCACCTCTGTGAAGCTAGGCTTAGTCCTACCATCATCCCCGTTTACGAGTTCTTTAACGTAAAGCCCCCCCGAAGCCCTTATAAGGCATTCTACGAGCGGCCCCGCTATGAGCCTGCACTTCACCTCGTAGAGCTTCCTAGACCTAACCATATCCCTTCTCCTATGTAGAACTCTCTTCGGCGTCCTCTGTAGAACTGTTACACCGTTTAGGAGCTCCAGCATCCTTAGATCCTCTGGGCTTACACCGCCATCGACTGCTACAAGGGCCCTGTAAACCTTACTTCTAACAGCTACCTCCTCCTTATAGGCTTTAACATCCCTCCTCCTAGCTAGGCCTTCAAGCTTAACCATAACAAGGCCTCCGGAACTCTCTCTAACAACCCTTTCGAGTAGGCCGAGATCAGGCCTCCTAACCCTGGGGGCCTTCACCTCCACTATGACAGGCCTCCCGCTCCCCAGCATCCTAGCATCTACATCCTCTCGACCTGAAGCATGTAGGACGACACTTTCACCACCGAGAACCTCTAGGATTCCATAGAGGGCCTGCTCTATGGAGTAGTACCTAGCACCCCCAACCGTGGGCCAGTAAGCCTGGCTGATCATCCTACCAACCTTCCAATACCTACCCCTAATGTAGAGGCTGGAGATGACGACCTCTAACGAGAGATCCGGGTAGCTTACGACTAGCATAGCCTCGGGATCCTCGAAGTCGACCTTAAGCCCGAACCTGGACTGGATAGCCTTACCAACCTCCCTCCTAATCTCACTCCTAATAGACTCCCAGTATCTCAAACCATGCTGTAGAGCTATAGACTCCTCGAGCTCAAGCAAACCCCTAGGCACCCTAACCCCAACAACAAACCTTGAAATGTTGTAGAGCGATAGGAGCTTGGAACCCCTCACAGCAACCTCCTCTATGAAACCATCAAGCCTACCACCACATAGACTACACTCTCTAACCTCCAGCTCGTTATCAAACAAGAGCCTGTAGAGGCTGGAAGCGTGGGCACCAATATTACCGGCAACCTCCCCAAACTCCCTAAGAGCCCCCTCATCCCCCTCCCTAATCCTCTCATGGTAACTCATCACGATAACCTTCTTAAGAGCAGCACCCCTCTCCAGGTTAGACCAGCCGTAGCCGAGACCGGCAAAAAGCCTGCCAAGACACCTATCACATAAAGGCCTAGCCTTCAAAACCTCCAAAGCCTTCCCAATCAAATCTGTACCAAGCACACGTACACCCCCTAGAACCTAAATGCTTATAAACCCCTAAAACTACCATGATGGAAGGCTTCGGTTGCTCGCTCAAAACATCCACGTGGTAGCCGAACGCCTACCCATAGCCAGGTGGATTCTCAGGGTACTAAGGGATGAGAGGACCAGTGTAGGGGAGTTCAGGAGAGCTATGACACTTGCAGGTGTACTGCTAGCTATCGAGTCCTCCAGAGAGCTCTCATGGAAGCCCGCTACAGTAAGGACACCCCTAGGGGTTGAAACGGTGGAGTTAGAGTTGGAGAGGAAACCACTACTCATAGGCATACTTGGTGCATCGCTACACATGCTAGAAGGCTTCCAGCAAGTCTACCCAGATGCACCGATAGCATTGATAGCGGCTAAGAGGAGGGAAACCAGTAGAGGGGTTGAAGTCGACATGTACTACGAGAGACTACCAGGCGAGTGGAGCGGACCCGCTATAGTCGTCGACCCCATGCTAGCAACGGGGACCACTGTGGGACTGGCTATCAGTAAGGCTAAGCGGATGGGCTCGTCGAAGATCATAGTAGCATCAGTGATAGCGTCCACCCAAGGCCTAAGATATATAGTGGAGAACCACCAGGACGTAGCAGTGTATACGTTAGCTGTGGATCCAGAGCTCAACAACAGGTACTTTATAGTACCCGGCTTGGGAGATGCCGGAGATAGAGCACTAGGGGTTACTGCCTAGTAATAGTATTTAAAGGTTACGGGTCGAACGTATCTCGGTGTTTAGGTTGAGGTATGTCATTGAAGGTAGGCCTGCGTACTCTATCCTCAAGGTGTGGCTTGAGCCGGGGGAGTCTATTACTGTTGAGCCTGGATCCTATATGTTGCATAGGGGTGAAGTTGAGGTATCAACTGGAACTGGTGGCATTGGGAGCGCCATAGCTAGGAGGCTTTTTGGTGGTGAAAGCCTCTTCTTGAACACGTTTAGAGCTAAAGGGAGGGGGGCAGAGGTGTGGATTGCACCAGGTACCCCAGGTGATATTGGTGTTGTTGAGTTAAACGGATCCCTGTACATACAGGATACATCATACCTAGCTCACGTGGGGGATGTGAAGCTAACAGTGGGATGGAGGGGTTTGAAGGGCTTGATTGCTGAAGGCGAGCTTGTATGGCTTAAAGCCGAGGGTAGGGGCTTGGTCTTCGTAAACGCCTATGGAGGCTTGGAACTTCTAGAACTAGGTTTAGGCGAGAAGGTTACAATAGATAACATGCACTTTGTAGCAATGGATAGCACTGTTAAATGGGATGTTAGAAGGTTAGGCGGACTTAAAACACTAGCCTTCGGAGGCGAAGGCCTAGTTATAGAGGTAACAGGGCCTGGTAGAGTCTTTGTTCAAACACGTGTATTACCCCCACTAGCACAACTACTAGCAAAGTTCATGCCTCGATCAGGGAAATAAGCTGTATACCCATCCCTTCAATCTACACGTCAAATACCTGGGGGCCGGGCCTCCTAAGCTCGGATACAGCACGTGGAGTAGGAAACACGTGAAATCCTCTGGGGTTCGAGGAGTGTAACGCGTGGAGTGGGAGGGGGTAGTTATCTAGCTAAGAGCTCTCCCAGGTCTTTGACTACTATTGCATTAGCCTCCCTTAGCCTTCTCAGGGTTTCCTCGTCTAGGTTTCTCGTTACCCCTGTTAGTGTTAGGATTGGTTTTGCTCCTATCCTGAGCGCTAGTTCTATGTCTGTGTCTACTCTATCCCCCACTACTGCTACCCTACTATAGTCTATGTCCCCTAGTGTTGATACTAGTATCCATGGGTTTGGCTTCCCCGCTATCACATCTGGTTTTCTCTTCGATGCTGTCTCTAGGGCTGCTATTATTGCTCCTGCTCCCGGTATTGGAGTTTCCTCTTCTGGTAGTATGTGGTCTGGGTTTGTTGCTATGAAGTATGCTCCTCTTAGCAGTGCTTTTAGTGCCTCCGCTAGCTTATGGTATGTGAGCCTCCTGTCTAGGCCTACTACTACTGCTTCCGCCTCCAAGCCTCTATCCACCATATGGTAGCCTTCCACCTCCAGCTCCCACCTAAGGCCCTCCTCTCCTATGAGGTAGACGTTCCTAGCCTTGGTAAACCTTTTAAGCCATAGTGTTGCAGCTCTACCACTCGTTATAACATTGGACTCCCATGCCTCCAGGCCTAGGCTTCTAAGCTTTGAAGCGTACTCAGGCCTGCTCTTGGTCGAGTTGTTTGTTACATAGTATATCCTCATGTGCTCCTGGAGTCTCCTCAGCGCTCTAACGTTAGCCCCTATAGCCTTCCCTCCGATCCATACTACCCCGTCGAGATCCACGACTAGCACGTTGATGGATTCCAGGTAGCTCACGCCATTCACTTCCCCCCTAGAGGAGCTCCTCTAAAACCTCCTTAACCCTCTCTACATCCACTCTACCCTTAACCGTGAGGCTACCATAGCTTTCAGAGCCGCCACCTCTCCCGTTAAGCTTTTCAGCAATACTCCTAGCCAGGCTCCCCACGTTGACTATCCTTGTAGCTGAGCTCCCGCAAGCAATCTCAACACCGGTTTGATCGCCGACACTGTACACTACAGCTACGAGGGAGTCTGCGAACTCCTCGGTAAGCCTCCTGAGAGCCTCCTGTATGAAGCTCCTATCCCTCTCAGGGCTTTCAACAACAAGGATTCTAACCCCCTTGACCGGGCTTGTCCTAGCAAGCTCCTCCCTCAAAGCCTTAAGCCACAAGCTCCTATACGCTTTTAGGGTAACCTCAAGCCCTTCTAGGCTTGATGCTAGAGCTTTAACCCTTTCAACCTCCTGCCCTCTACCAGCTCCCACTATGGATGCTATGCTACCAAGCTTCATCTCAAGCTCTTCAACCCTATCCACGACCCTTGTTCCAGCAATGTACTCAAGCCTGATAACACCATCCTGTATTCTCTCAACGTTAACTATCTTAATGCCCCCGATCTCACCCGTGTTAGCTAGGTGCGTTCCGCCGCAAGCCTCGACATCCCACCCTTCGATCTCCACAATCCTGAGTGTTCTCACTAGCGGAGCCCCACCTTGGTATATTGTGAAGCCTAGCTTGGACTCGGCCTCACCCCTGTCCATGTAGTAGACTTTGACAGGCCTCCTCTCATCGACAACCATGTTAGCTAGCTCCTCTATCCTCCTAACCTCCTCTTCTGTTAAAGGCTTATGATGTGTTATATCAAGCCTCCCCTTCTCCTCAGTCTTCTCCGCTCCAGCCTGCCACACGTGGGGGCCTAGGACTCTCCTCGCAGCAGCTAGTATCACGTGCGTTGCGGTATGATGCCTCATGATCTTATACCTCCTCCTCCAATCAATAACCCCCCTGACCTTGATACCCTCGCCCAGCCCACTAGCATCTTCGACCTCGTGGACAACAACGTCGCCTACCAGGAACACCCTTTTAACCCTGTAAACCCTATCACCTGCTATAAGTAACCCTACATCGTAGACCTGCCCTCCCCCGATGGGGTAGAATGCTGTCGAGTCGAGGACAACATAGTTACCCATAACCCCCGCGATTGTTGACTCGAACTCCTTCAAGTACGGGTTCTCGTAGTAAAGCTTCCTCGTAGCCCCTAGGTTTGAAGCCCACCTAGCTACACTCTCTTCAACCTCAATACCAGCGTAGCCAGGCTTTATTGTTGGTGGAGCTCTATGCATAGCGGCTACCATTGAGTAGAAGTTGTGGGGCACCTCGACCCTGATCCCCATCTTCGAGGCAACCTCAGCTACAATCTCGGGTGGGACGCCCATGCTATCATAGTATTTGATGAGGTCGCCTACAGACACGCTACCCTTCCTCCTAACCTCCCTCTCTAGGACCCTCAACCCCCTCTCAATGGACTCCTTAAACCTAGACTCCTCCAGCTCAACAGCTTCAAGTATGTAGCTTCTATTCTCGACAAGCTGTGGGAAGTCTCCACCCCAGAATGATATCTGTAGGTCTACTAAGTCTGAGAGCCTAGCGTTAGAGCCTAGGAGTCTCAACTGCCTTAAAGCCCTTCTAGCAACGAGCCTCGCTAGGTAGCCTTCCCCAGCGTTACTGGGTACAATCCCGTCGCCTAGCATTAAGGCTAGGGTCTTAGTGTGGTCTAGGAGGCTGTAGAGCCTAGCTTCGTTGACCAGAGTTCTCCTAGCATACTCTACATCGACGCCAGCTATACTTGAAACCCTAGAGTAGAAGCTCTCTATGGAAGCTGGATCCTTGGGCTCAAGCTTACCAGCAGCCTTGAACGCCGCCTTTAGCAGGAGCTCATCGGGCCTATCGACGCCAATGATGTCCCTGAACTTCTCGACGAGGTTACCGTAGATTGCGTGGAACGCTGTTGGGGTCTTCTGGGTGAACCAGGAGATCCTCTCAACACCATAACCTGTATCAACTATCTTAATCGGGATCTCCTCGTAGCGACCGTCAACAACCTTGTATACCATGAAGACTAGTGTTGCAAGCTCAAGGCCCCCCACGGCTACCTCGAAACACGGCCCGGCGTTACCACCACCCTCCCACCATGATTCCTTGAACACTATGAGGTCCCCTGGTATCCCGAGCTCCTTTGTGAAGAACTCGTAGGCGTACCTAACGGTCTCATCCTTCCAGTAGATGTGCTTATCAGGGTAGTTGAAGGCGTGATGTGCTGCCATCTCGAAGCTCGTAAGATGCCTTCCAAGCGTTAAACCAACATTATCAATATCCTCAAGCCTAATACTAGGCTGGCTTATAACAAGAGGGTTAGCGGGGGGAGGGACTAGGCCGCTTGTAACATGGGGTTGGAACACAACAATACTAGCAATCGTAAGGTACAAATCCTCCCTCCAACGTGCAACAACAGGCCTTGGGGGGACGTACGTGTGACCCCTCCTAACGAAAAAGTCTATGAAAACACGCCTAGCATCGGAAACACTAAGACCACCCCTAGAGGGTATAGAGTCAAACCAGTAGTCAACACATGGAACGTCCTGAGGCTCCCTGAAACGATCAGGGTCAAGAGTCCAGTAGTACTCACCGCAACTCTCACCCCTAACCCTCACAAAACCCATCTCCTTAAAGAATGGAACCTCGTACTCACTAGGATCAACACGCAACCCAAGCACCTCAAAAGGGTTAATGAACACCAAAACCTAAAAACTCTCAAAACAAACCACGTAAAAGCCATGGGTGTACACGATGACTAGAAGAATGCTCCTCATATTACCGTGCAACGGTTGCGTCAGGCTCGGGGACTACAGTTTGTGCTCCAACTGGCGTATCGTCTTGAAGCATGTGAGGCCGCTGGTGGAGTCCGGGATCCTAGACCTGGCGGCTGTGGACAGTTGCAAGCCGGGGGTGGTCTTGTGGGGTGAGGAGAGGGGTTTAAGGTGGTGTGATCGCAACCCGAGATGGAATAGGGGCTACGGTAGGGATCCTGTTAAACTGGAGCTCCTGGCGGGGGCCGTGGCTCGGGATCTGAGGTGGCTGGCGCTGGAGTACGGGGTCATAGCCTTCTACGTCAACGTCAAAGCGTACAGGCTGGCATTGAAAATGGCGTCTGAGGCCACGGGGGTGGAGCTCCTGGATCTGGGGCCTCCCAGGCTGAGCCCCCTCTCGTACAACAAGCACGCTAGAGAGCTTCCCCTACTACTCTATAGCGCTTATACTCGGCACACCCACCCATTGCAGTCTCTACCAACGGTTACTTAGAGCTATTGTGTGATCTTAGAGGTTTTAAGGGTTATACTGTGTCCTATGGGTGGTGGGAGTTCTGCTTTGAGCTTCTACCTAGCCTCGGGGCCTTTGAGTATTAGGGTTGTTGAGGGTGTTGTTGAGGTTCTCGGTTTCCCCGTTGGGGTCGGCTCTACCATTGTGGTACCTCTTGGTAGGAGTGTTAGTGTTAAGGTCTCCGGTTCTTTTAACGCCAGTGATCCGTCTAAGCTTAAGCCCCTGGATGCTAATGTCTACAATGTCTTTGACTCCATAGCCGGGGAGCTCTCAGCCTACGAGAGGATCCTCCTGGTAGGGCCTACGGATTCCGGTAAGAGTACTCTTGCAGCGTGGATCTCTAATAGGATTGCCTTGAGGGGGTCTACAGCCTACTATTTGACAACCGATGTAGGACAGAATGAGGTCTTCTGCCCCGGGTTCGAGGCTCTAGCTAAGACCAGCCCTCCCGTCGTGCCAGGCTACTCGGGATCCTTCACGGACATAAAGCCTTGCTTCGTAGGCTCCTTCACCCCAAGTGATTCGACCGAGAGGTACATATCATGTGCCTCAAGGCTAGCTAGGATGGCCGAGGGCCCTCTAGTCGTTGACACCGATGGCTGGGCGTCGGGGGAGGGTGTTAGGGTTAAGGTTAGGCTTGCTGAGGAGGTTGGAGCCGATGTTATAGTAGCCATAGGTCTTGGTGATGATGCTATGAGGTACCTTGAAGACGTTAAGGCTAAGGTGGTGAGGTTACCGAAGCTCGTAGAGGGGAGAGGGAAAACCGTTGAGGAGAGGAGAGTCCACAGGGAGAGGTTGATAACCCTAAGGCTACTGGGGGCTAGGCAGGTTAAAGTGAAGGTTGACGAGGTGGAGGTAGAGGGAGCCCCTATATTCAAGGGGAACACCCTAGAGTACAACATGGTGAGGAGCATAAACCCTAAACTCGTCTACGCTGAGCAACAGGAGGGAGTACTAGTAGCCGTCTACAAGGGGGTGACACCACCTAGCTTAGACGGAATACTAATACCACTAGACTGGGAGAAAAACCTGCTAGCAGCAGTACACTGCAACAACCAAGTAAGACCAGCGGTAATAGAGAGGATAGACTACAGGACGAGATCAATAGTACTATACACAACGTGCAACGAGAAGATAGAGAGAATAGAAGTAGGCAAAGTTAGAGTAAACATTAGCAAACCATAGAAGCATAGAGTCATGCAACGCTAATCAACACAAAACAACATTAATACCACGAGCCACAGCCTTCCCACCCTGAACCCCATCACATGTTATAAGCTCTACTCCGAGCCTCTCTGCAAGAGCAATGAAGAGGGAATCGTAGACTGTTATTCCGTACTCTAAAGCTATCTTAAAAGCATCCTCAATGTACTCGTCCTGGCCCATAACCCTCACAGCCTTAGACTCTGAAAGATCCCGTATTATCTCTAAAGCTACATCTGCACTCATATCCCCCCTTCTAACCTTCCTCCAGAGAGCGTTCGCAACCTCCTTAATCGCCAAATCTAATGTTACAACCCCCTCTAGTATGAGCTCTCTCACCCTCTCCCAACCCTCTTCCCGTGCAAAGTATTTCACTAACGCAGAGGAATCAATGACTCTCACGATCCTCCCTCACGGATGATACAGAGAAACCTTTCGGGCTAGGCTTTACACCCTCTAACATTCTATCCCATTTCTCAACATACTTTCTAATCCTAACCTTGTATGCTAGCTCCTCTAAGAACCTTCTAACCTCCTCTGCTATGTTTATACCCTCACTTTCCAGGAGCTCCTTAATCTCCCTCTTAACCCTCACGCTAATGACGACACTCATAAGATGATCTCCAAACTTACGTTGCGTAGACAGAGCTAATAAGCGTGCTTGTAGACATAGCTGTGTACAGGCGTAGATTGTATCGGGTTTTTAGGCTTAATAGCTTTTAAGGGCTTCCGCTTTCCTATACTCTGGTGTCTGCTTTTGTCGGGTATAGGGTTCTTGTTGTTGATAGGGTTTCAGGTAGGTTTCTTGAGGGTTTGAGGGAGGCTGGTTTAGAGGTAGAGTACCGTCCTGGTATCCCTCGTGGTGTGCTCCTAGACATTATCAAGGGCTTCGATGTCCTAGTGTTTAGGGGGGGTGTTGTTGTTGATAGGGAGGTTATAGATAGGGGTTTGAGGCTTAGGGTTCTAGCTAGGTATGGTGTTGGCCTTGACAATGTTGATGTTGATTACGCTGTTAGCAGGGGTATCGCTGTTGTTAACGCCCCCACTGCTTCATCTCAGAGTGTTGCTGAGCTAACAATAGGCTTGATCATAGTTGCTTTGAGGAGCCTACACCTCCACATTGATAGTGTTAAGAGGGGTGTTTGGAGTAAGGGTTTTTACAAGGGTAGGGAGCTTTACGGTAAGAAGCTTGGTGTCATAGGGTTTGGTAGGATTGGGAGTAGGGTTGCTAGGTTTGCTACCGCAATGGGGGCCAGGGTTCTAGCCTACGATGTTAGGGATGTGAGGGAGGCTGTTGAGAGTGTTGGTGGCGAGCTTGTAGGCCTCGAAGAGCTCCTCGTGGAAAGCGATATCGTGACATTACATGTCCCACTAACACCTTCAACCTATAGGATGATGAATGAGGATAGGCTGAGGCTACTGAAGGATGATGCTATCCTGGTTAACACTAGTAGGGGGCCTGTTGTGGATTACGAAGCGTTACTCAAGCACGTTGACAGGCTCGGGGCTGTAGCCTTGGATGTGCTGGATGAGGAGCCACCTAGGTCACCTACCCTGAGGAAGCTCGTAGAACACCCTAAGGTCATAGTAACCCCCCATATAGGGGCTGAAACCATCGAGGCCATGGAGAGGGTTGGGGAGGAGCTTTTAGCGGGTATACTTGAGGTGCTTGGGGTTGAAGCTCCTAACCCCAGGGCCAGTCCAGCTACCTAGAGAGGTTCTAGAGGCTGTAGCCAGGCAACCACTCTTCCATAGGAGTGTTGAGTTTAGAGAAGTGCTTGAGAGGGTGGTGGAGAAGCTTAGAATGGTGTACGACCACAACTCAACCCCCGTTATAGCACCTGGTACGGGCACCCTAGCTGTTGATATAGCTGTGTACAACTACGTAGACCCCGGTGATAGGGTTCTAGTAGTGGTTAACGGTGTCTTCGGGGAGAGGTTGGCGGAAAGCATTGAATCCAGAGGCGGGGTTGTGTACAAGCTAAACTTAGACCATGTAGAGCCCGATATTGTAGAGGATTACGCTAGGAGGATTGGCGACGTTAAGGTCGTAGCTGTGGTTCACAACGAGACTAGCATGGGTGTAGCTAATAGGCGTGTTGAGAAGCTCCAGGGGGTTGCAGAGAGCCTAGGGGCCATATTGATTGTTGATAGCGTATCTGGGATGCCAGCTGAGCCCATTAGAGGTAGGGTTGATGTCATAGCAACGGCGTCACACAAGGCGTTCTTAGCACCACCCGGAGCTTCAATACTATATGTTAGCGTAGAACCCAGAGTTAAGGCCAAGGTGCCACCATCCATGGACTTAAGGAGGCTGATCAAGGGATCCACAACCTTAAACCCACCCTACACTCCACCTATAAACGTGTTATACGGGCTCGACGTATCCCTGGATATGATACTAAAGCTTGGGGTAGAAGGATACCATGAAGTTCACAGGCTGAGAGCTCAAACCCTATACAGTAGCCTAAGGCTCGAACCCGTAGCCAGGGAACCTTATAGGAGTTATACTGTTACAGCATTCTGGGCTCCAAACCCAGATCTAATCGTTAGAGAGCTTCGCAAGCACGGTTACATAATAGCTAAGGGCATGGGGGTCTACGAGGATAGGATGATTAGGGTTGGTGTGCTAGGGGATGTGAGCATAGATGATCTAAGACGTGTCGTGGAGGTGGTTAACAACATTGTGGATTGACGAGAAGCTGTGTAGAATCTGTCTTGTAAGCTCAAGGCTTAGTGACTTATACAGACTCAACCTGGATAGCGAGGCCCCCCGCCTCCTGAGGGAGCTCTCGGAGCTCCTAGAGGAGCAGAGTAGAACTGAGGCTTTCACAAGGTCGTTCAACCTGGTTAGGAGGATTGCTAGGTCTAAAGATCCATATGCGGGTTATAAGAGGGAGCTCTGGACCCTAGGCTGGAGGATTGCAAGGAGGGTCGAGGATTACCTTAGGGCGGTAGGCTGGAGATTAGATGAAGCGTTAAGGCTAGCCGCTGCAGCGAACATAATCGATACAAGTGTCTTAGGCTATGAGCCTGTGGATCTAGAGAAGGCCTTATGGGATAGGCCTTGGGTAGAGGAGATACCAGAGATACCAAGGGATGAGATCGTCTACATTGCAGTTGATAATGCCGGGGAAGCGGCTGTTGACATGGTACTAGCGGAGGCTCTTAGAGCGAACGGCTATAAGGTTAAACTAGCTGTTAGAAGTGAGAGTTACGAGATAGACGTGACATGGGAGGAGCTGGAGAGTACAACGGAGATAGAGGTGGTCAAAACACCTGGCAACAAACCACCAGTATTGTACCTAAACGAGGGGTTCATAATAGCAAAGGGTATAGCAAACCTAGAAGCACACCTAGAAGACAAGGAGACTAAAGAGACGCTACACCTACTAAGAGCAAAGTGCAACGTATTAGCGGCAATGTTCAAGATACCGAAGAACGCACCAATAATAGCAACAGGGAAAACCATAAGAGAGCTATTAAGCACATATAAACGAGTAAACCGTCAGTAGCAACGCTTATGAGAGCTAAGCTCGTGATTCAATTTGAAGAGGCATACCACATCCTACCCCCCAGGTGGAGATTAAACTTTTTAAATACCATCTTCACCATTGTAATGTGGGTTGAAGGACACTTGAATTACGCACGTGCGGCTAACGGGGAACACTCATGTAGCGGAAGAAGGCTGAGTCTCTCCGACCGTGAGATGATAGAGAGTAGGATAGGATTAGGGATATCAATGATGCTTTGCAATTGTTAAGTGGCCTAGTGTTAAAGGGCTTCGATGATCTTTCAATCTGCGAGAGGATCTCCATTAGATACCTGGTCATACAGTTGGTTGAAGCATCTGTAAGCATTTGTGTGAGGATTCTTCTAAGCTTGTATAATGAGAGCGTTGAGGGCTACGCGCAATGCTTTCATAGGATGGCCGTTAAAGGTATTATCCCAGGCGACCTAGCCCATAGGTTAGCCTTAGCTGCTCGGCTTAGAAATCTCCTTGTACATCGTTACTGGGCTGTATCTGATGCGAGAGTCTATGAGAGTGTTAGAGAAGGTTTAAGCGATTTCGAAAGCTATATTAGGTATGTGAGGTTGCTCCTAGAGGGTGGTTAGCACGTCTGCTGATGCCGAGCTTAGGTATTTTAGGGTTGGTGAGAGCGAGAGGGAGGCCATTGTATGTAGGTTGAGAGAGTTATTGGAGAGAGTAGAAGGGGTCTCCTTCGCATACATCTATGGCGGGTTCGTTAAAAGGGATAAGTTCAGAGACGTGGATATCGCCATCTGGGTGGAGGACCCTAGTAGAGCCCATGAGTATGAGGTGGACCTAGCGGTAAAGCTAAGCTTAACCCTCGGGATACCAGTAGATGTTCACGTACTAAACGAAGCTCCTCTACCATTTAAGTACTCCGTCTTTAGTGAAGGTAGGCTACTCTTCTCAAGGGATGAGAGGAAGAGGGTGGAGGTTGTCGATGAAACCATTAGGGAGTACATAGACGTGCTTATGCTCAGACGCTACTCCGTGGGAGGGTAGGCTGAGAACACCAAAACCCTATTGTTAGACTTAAAAGAACCGTAGATGCTCGTGTCTAATTAGATGTACTTCATAAACCTTACTGGACCCCTCCAATTAAGAGGATCCTCGGCTACCTTCTAGGCTGGCGAACCTCCCACTTAACTAGGGGGTTTTAAGTAACCCCTCGTCTGCATCCTTAAACGTTTACCCTATGGTTGACGCGTGGAACTTGTATAGGCTTTGTTGAGTGTGAGTAGTCTAAACTAAGTGTGGGTTATGATGGATGGAGGTTATCGGGTGGCGCCGCGGCCGGGATTTGAACCCGGGTCACGGGCTTGACAGGCCCGCATACTCGTCCAGGCTATACTACCGCGGCTTCCTCTCCCTATACTGTTTGCCTGTGTTTTTAAGCTTTTACATGGCTTGTGTAGTATTTCTCTAGTTCTAGTATCAGGTTCCAGTTCTCGTCTATCCTCCTCTCTATCTCTCTTACATCCTCTTCTGTTAGGTGTGCTAGCCTCCCTTGTAGTTTTATGTACTCTGTTAGTGGTTTCCTCCTACTCTTATCCCTGTAGGGTGTGCTTGGCGGGCTTATCCTGAAGTTCCCCCTATCGTACTCCCATAGTATCCATGCTCCTGTTTCAACCGCTAGCTTAGCTACTAGCACTGTTTTGTCTGAATCGAACCTCCACCCAGGTGGGCATGGTGAGTGTAGGTGTATTAGCTTGAATCCCTTCACCTCGCTCGCTCTCCTTATCTTCTCCGCTAAGTCTGATGGGTATCCTATCGATGCTGTTGCGACGTACGGCACCTTGTGCATTAGCATTATCAACGCTATATCCTTCCTCTCCTCCGTCTTCCCTATTATGGGGCTTGTTGTTGTTAGGGCTTTCCACATCGTCGTCCCGCTAGCCTGAACCCCTGTGTTCATGTAGGCCTCGTTATCGCTCACTATAACCAGTATATCCTCGTTTCTCGTGGCTGCACCGCTTAGGGTAGCGAATCCTATGTCAGCTGCACCTCCATCACCAGACCATACCACTACTATAGCGTCACCCCTCCCCCCGAGGTCTAATGCTGCTCTAACACCTGATGCCACTGCTGGCGCGGAGGCGAATGGAACATGGAGTAGGGGGAACTCGAGCCCCCCTCTAGGCCAGTAACCTGCTATGATGCTCGTACACCCTGCTGGGACTACTAGTACAGCTTTATCCCCCAGAACCCTACCTAGAACCTTTAAACCTATGTTGTGGGGGCATCCGGAGCATGCAGGGTTACCTGGTAGCACTCCCCTAGTCCTCCTAGAGGCGAGCCAGGGTACGCTCATCCCCTCCTCACCCAGGGCATGTACCATTCAGTGTAGAACCAGCTATCCAGAGCTCCGCTCTCGTACTCCTCGATAAACCCCTTTATCATGGTCTTGAAGTCGTCGGGGCTTACATCGACACCACCGAGGCCCGCTATCACGTTCTTAACCGTAACCTTGCCTCTTACCGCTGATACTAGGTCACCCGCTATAACCCCCATGTGGCCCATCGATACAGCTCTATCGACGACGAGTACAGCTCTAACACTTGAAGCTAGCTCCCTCAACTCCTCCACGGGGAAGGGCCTTACATACCTCAGCCTTACCAGGCCAACGGGGTAACCCTCATCCCTTAGCATGTCGACAGCCTCCATGGCATCACCGCTCCAAGCACCAGCTAGGACTACCAGGTATTTCGCATCCTCAACCCTAAACCCCTCTATGAGGCCGTGAACACTCCTATCAAACCTCCTAGCGTAATCAGCTGAAACCTCCCTTATGACATGCTTAGCCCTCTCCATAGCCCTCCAGATGTACCATCTAAGCTCCATTGTAACCTCGTCGGGGCCTAGGTTGCCTACAGCGAAGTAGCTCCCAGGCTCTAGCTTGAATGGTAGGGGTTCGCGTGGTGGTAGCCACCCTCTAACCTCAGACTCCTCTGGTAGCCTAACGGGCTCACATGTATGGCTTAACGTGAAGCCGTCGAGGGCCACCATTACCGGTAGTAGAACCCTCCTATCCTCCCCCACCCTATAGGCTTGTAGGGTCATGTCGAAAGCTTCTTCAACGCTGGAAGCGAACCCTATGATCCACCCTGCATCCCTAACTGTTAGAGCGTCCTGGTGATCACTATGTATGTTCCACGGGGGCCCTATGGCCCTTGTAACAACCGCCATCACCACGGGGAGCCTGCTATTAGCAACCCACCATAGCATCTCGTACATGTAGAGGAGGCCGTGGCTTGATGTCGCTGTGAAAACCCTGGCCCCGCTAGCGCTAGCACCGTAGACCACCGCTAGGGCTGAGTGCTCACTCTCAACCCTAACATACCTAGCCTTAAGCTCCCCCCTTTCAACCATTTCAGCTATCCTCTCAACGATTATAGTCTGAGGTGTTATGGGGTATGCTGAGATAACCTCAACCCCGGCCATCCTAACGGCTTCTGCTACAGCAGTATTCCCCATTAAAACCTTGACCCTCAACACTACTCACCCTCCAAGACCATGTCTATGGCTTTAACGGGGCACACGTTAGAGCATATGCCACAACCCTTACAGTATATGTAGTCCACCACTGGGAGCTCCCTGGGAGCCCAGTTTATAACGTCATCGGGGCAGTATAGCCAGCATATACCACACCTTATACACTTAACACTATCAATGACAGGCTTGTAGAGCCTCCAAGTCCCGGTAGGGCCTGCGGAGCCCGGGGCTGGTTTCGAGAGGAGCTTGTCAACGAACGCCTTGAGATCCTCTAGAGCCTCCCTCTCAAGATCCACAGGCTCGTAGACCGAGCCCACCCCTAGGCCACCTCACCCCAGGCTATCCTGGCAGCCTCAACGTTGACATCGAGAAGCTTGCCCCTGAAGTACTCGCCTAGAGCTCTAACAATGCTATCGAGGGAGGCTATACCGAAGACCTTGGCCGTAGCCGAGGCCATAGCAGTGTTAACAACAGGCCACCCAGCTATGACGAGGCCAAGCTTAAGAGCGATACCAGTAGCATCAACACTGTACACAACCCTACCCTCCAGCTTAGGCTTAACAGGGGAGTTAACGAGGACAGTTGAATCAACGGGAATCACCTTATCAACATCTATAAGCTCTAGAATCCTACTACTAAACACCACAACACCCTCAGGCCTCCTAACACTAGAATGCCTGAGAATACGCCTATCGGAGATGCGTAGGTATGATCTAACAATAGCACCCCTCCTCTCAGCACCAAACTCAGGAATAGCCTGAGCCCACCTACCCTCAAGGGCAACAGCACTAGCTAGAATCCTAGAAGCAGTAACACCCCCCTGACCACCCCTACTAAGTATGAGGAGCTCCCGCAACAAACAACCAAACACCCAAATACCTATTAGTAGGTGAGAAATTATAAAATAGTGTATATAACAGGCAACGTGCTTACTAAAACCTCAAACACTCTAGGAGACACACTCTCGGAAAACAAACTTTCAGACATTCGGAGTACTCCTAGATCAAGGGAAGAGGGGAAAGACGCTGAGGTGATTGGATTATACTGATCTTAGTATTGTGAGCTCTGTTTAACTAGCCTCAACACCTCCATACCTACCTCACATTTCACCCTGAATTCATAACCCCTTCTCCTAAGATACCCAGCTGAGTTCGAGTGCATCGAGATACAACAGGCTATACCACCTTAAACCTCTTCAATCGGAGCATGTAAGTTATAGTCTAGCCGAACTCCTTAACATCCTTCTCTAAAACCATCACCGTTCTACTAGAATGCTGGGTTAAATGCCAGCTGGGAAACGCTACCTCCACAGCTTCACCTACATTCCTACATTGGGGGTCTTTGACGAGCCTGTATTTCTTTAAAACAATTCCTGCTACCCTAGATTTCCAATCCTAATTTGAGCTTAAAACGTGGTTCCGACGTACATCACCACGTTCCTAGAGTAGAAGCCTGAGCTCCCCCGCAGATGTCCTTGTATGAGGTTTAACTGCGCTAACACCAGCTTTTAAGATTTAAGACATTATGCTATAAGGGTGCTTCGCGTGGACACCGCCTACCTGGCCATTCCAGCTGCAGTGTCAACTGGGTTGCTCTTCGGCTTACACGATGTTACCGTGAGGGTCTCCGGTTTAAGGGATGCTGGTAGTGGGGTCTTGGTCTCCCTTATTGCTGGTTACCCTGTTATACTCATCTTGGCCTTCGCTCTTGGTGGTTTCGAGCTTGTTGGTTTGAAGGCTTTCACCTTCTATGTGTTGGCCGGTGTTGTCAACTTCCCTGTGGGGAGGGCTTCTATGTACCGTGCTATTGGTAGGATTGGAGCTGGGGCTACCAGTGTTCTGGTGTCCACTAGTGTTATCTACAATCTCCTTATAGGGTTGGCTCTCGGAGAGCCTATAGGTCTCCCGAGGATAGCTGGATCCCTCCTACTCCTCCTCGCTGTAGTGCTCCTGGTCCAAGGTGGGGGTTTGGGGAGGCTTGATTTGACCGGCGTGTTCTTCGGGCTCCTAGCAGGGCTCTCAATGGCTATCGCTATAACCCTGGGGAGGCTTGGTAACCTTGAGAGTGGGAATCCGATAGCGGGTGTCCTCATAGCTTACAGCTCGGGGTTACTCGTAGAGGTCCTCCTAGCACTTAGGAGTGGTGGGATCGGGGTTGGAGCTCTAGGGAGAGGACAGCTAACCTACATCGCGTTAGCTGGTCTACTAGCAGCTCTAGGGCAGGCTGCCAGGTACGTTGCACTAATGGGTGTTGGTGTGAGCATGGTAACACCGTTACAGAACACCAGGCCTGTGGCGGCCACCGTGACAGCCAGCCTACTATCGAGGCGCACGGGGGAGGTGTTCAAGTTGAGTACTCTAACATCCTCCCTGTTAACCCTAATAGGATCTGTACTGGTGGTGGCGTGAAACACCCCTCCTAGAACTTAACGTGATAGGGGGCTCTTGCCTAAAAACTATTATTTTCGACAGATGTCGGTGGAAACGCTTAAATACCTGTCTAAGTATTCTTACTGGAATCTCGGTGTTGGAGGGATGTCTTTTAAATAGTCTGCCTAGGCTTGTTTTCGATGGTGTGGAGCTTAACGGTATCTATTTGACCGACACAACTCTCCGTGACGGCCAGCAGGGTTTCGGTTACTTCACTGTCGAGGAGTCCCTCCAGTTGTACGAGGTCCTGGTAGAGCTTAATAATGGTGGCAGGGCTATTGTTAGTACTGAGGTCTTCCTGTACACTGATAAGGATAGGGTTGTTGCTAGGAGGCTTCTAGAGCTAGGCTACGAATACCCTAGGGTTGTTGGCTGGATTAGGGCCTCCAGGAGTGATCTAAGCCTCGTATCAGAGGCCCGTCTTGAGGAGACTGTTGTGCTAACCTCGATATCCGATTACCATATATACTACAAGCTTGGTCTTAGCAGGAGTGAGGCTCTTGAGAGGTACCTTGGGGTGATCGGTGAGGCTTATAGGAGGGGTTTAACTGTTAAGTGTGCTCTTGAGGATGTTACTAGAGCTGATCCAGGCTTCGTAGCCCTGTTCCTTGAGAGGTACCTTAGGCTTGCTGAGAGGGAGGGTTTCGAGGCTAAGGTTAGGCTCTCCGATACACTAGGGCTAGGTGTGCCCTTCAGGGAGGCTCCTCTACCTAGGAGCATTCCAAGGCTTGTAGCTCTCGTTAGAAGCTTGGGTTTCAAGCCTGAGAACATAGGGTTCCATGGTCACAATGATATGGGTTTAGTTGTAACAAACCACCTCTCGGCCTGGATGAGCGGTGCTTTCGAGTCAAACTGCACGCTATTAGGCGTGGGTGAGAGGGCTGGAAACTGCCCGCTGGAGGTTATGCTACTACACTACGCCTCCATAAAGGGGGAGAGGGTTAACCTAAAGGCTGTGTGGAAGGCTGTTAGGGTGTTGGAGAAGGCCGGGTTCAGGGTCCCAGAGTTCCAGCCACTTGTGGGAGCTAACGCTTTTAAGACGAAGGCTGGTATACACATTGACGGTCTCCTAAAGAACCCCGAGGTCTACCTACCCTTCGACCCGGAGGAGGTGCTAGGAGTACCCTACACCATCGAGATCACACCCTACTCCGGGAGGTCATCGATAGTATTCTGGCTTAGACAGCACGGAGTACCTGAGGGGCTCGTGGAGAAGGATGATGAGAGGGTTTCCAAGGCATACAACATGGTTTTAGAGGCTTTCAGTAATGGTAGGAGGAGGCCTCTGAGCGATACTGAGGTGGCCGAGATAGTCAGGAAGACTATGCCGGATATTTTCGAGGCATATGTTAGGAGGAGGCTTGAGCGGTTGGAGCTCTAGCCACCTCCTCAACCTCAACTACACTCCTATCACCAACCTTGTAGACCCTGATTATCCTATCAGCTATCTCCTCAACCTCTACGTCGTGTGTCACCACTATCACTTGATCCACGCTACCAGCAACCCTAGCTATGACGTCGAAGACCTGCCTCCTATTATTCTCATCCAGGTACTCTGTCGGCTCGTCGAGCACCAGTATCGATAGCTGTTTCTTGACTAGTATGGATGCTAGGGCTAGCCTGAACGCTATTGATAATAGTGTCCTCTCACCCCCGCTAAGGGATCTCGTTGAGAGGGTTGCACCGCCACTAGAAACCTCTATGTCGAAGCCCTCCGTAACCCTAACCCTAAACTCTCTACCAAGTGCTTCGAGTATACTGTTAACGTTAGCCTCGAGAGCCTCCCTAAGCGTGCTCGTTAGAACCCTGGCTAGGACGCCATTCTTACCTAGAACCCTACCCCTTAGGAGCTCTAAGGCGGCTAGCGTGGACTTCTTAGCCTGTAGCCTTGAGAGCTCCCCCCTTAAACCCTCAACCTCAACCCTAAGCCTTGAGAGCTCCTCAACCCTAGCCTTAAGCTCACCCTCAAGCCTGTGCACGCTCTCATTAGCCTTCGAGAGCTCCAACTCAAGCTTGCCACGAAGCCTCCTAGCCTCCTGGTACCTGGACTCCACGTCCTCCACGCTTACACCGAGCTTCTCTAGGGAGCTCTTGTAAAGCTTGTACTCACCCTCATCGAACCTAGCTTTAAGCTCTTCAAGCCTCCTCCTAGACTCTGCTAGAGCTACGTTCACCGATTTAACCTCGTCGACGAGCATCCTAAGATCCTCTACCGGGCATTCTTCAACCTTTTTAACACTAGTCCTGGTTATGCTGGAGCACAGTTCTAGGAATCTTCTAATCTCACTCTCAGCCTCTAGAACCCTCTCCCTCACCTGTGGGAGCTCCATGTATGCCACCTCAGCCCTCCTCCTAAGATCTTCGAGGACAGCTTTCCGTTTAGATAGCTGGCTGAGCTTCAAGCTAACCTCAGCCCTCCTCCTCTTGAGCTCCTCTAGGCGACCCCTATGCTCCATGAGTATGTGCTCAAGCCTATCCCTCCCAATCTGCGACCCGCACAGGGGACACCTATCGCTTTCAACTGACACGTTAACAATGTTGTTTAGAGTCCTCAGCTCACCGTCAAGCGATCCTAGGAGCTCTCTATGCCTTGACTCCTCCTCTTCCACCTCGTGGAGAGCTCTAGATATGAATTCTACGATGTCACCTTCAGGGTTTAACCCAAGCCTCCTAAGATCCTCTACAACCCTTGCTATGGTTGACTCCAGGTTTCTAAGCCTCTCAGAGTCTGATTTAAGCCTTGAGTTTAGGGTTCTCACGCTACCCCACATCTCTAGGAGCTTCTCCACCCCCTTGACGTCCACATCTCCAAGTCTTGATAGTCTTGACTCGAGCTCCCTAACCCTAGACTCCTCATCCTCTATCTGCTTGCGTAGCTCCTCCAACGGCTTGAGCTTAGCTATTATCGTTAGAGCCTCCTCCAGCCTTCCAAGCTCCTCCTTAACCCTCTCTAGCTCACTCTGGATCCTCGATCTAAGCCCCCTAGCATCCTCAAGGCTCTTCTCAATCCTAGCTACCTCCTGCTCTAGGCTTTTAACACGCTTCTCCTTCTCCCTGTAATCCCTCTGCTTAGACTCGAGGACTGCCACCTCAGCTGTAACCCTCTTAACCTCATCAGCTAGAGCATCCCTAGCCTCCTCAAGCCTACTTAAACCCACGAGGTCTAACACCCTCTCCTTCCTCCTAGAAGGCTCCATCTCAATGAACTCGGCTAGGTAACCCTGCCTAGCTACAAGTGTTGATGTTAGCACGAGGGGGTCGCTTATGCCTAGGAGTGATTGGATCCACATGCAAAACTGCTCCCTGCCTGAGGCTAGCGTTTTACGAGTTGAGCCGTCGAGCTTCTCTAGCTTCAATGTGGAGGTAGTCCTACCTAGATCCCTTGATATAACCCTTTCCACGACATACGTTGAACCACCAATCTCGAACTTAACCCTTATGTAGCCGCTTTGAGCTCCAACCCTTAGGATCTCGCCTAGATCAGATCTCACAACCTCCCTTGATGTAGTGCAGGCTCCAAGCATGGATAGTAGTATCGAGTCTATGATGGAGCTCTTACCAGAACCGTTAGGCCCGACTATGACGTTGATTCCAGGTGTGAACTCAACCCTAGTACTCTCATGCGATAGTATGTTCTTTAACTCAACCTCCCTAATTATCATCTCGGAAACCCCTCTCCAAAAGCTCTATTGATGCACTCCACCAGATCCCCCCTCTCCTCTAGGGCTCTGGCAAAGCTACTAACTACAGCTCTATCCCCAGGGTTGTTTAACAACATTGTTAGCAAGTGTACCAGATCCCTCCTAATACCCTCACCACACCTTTCAAGTAGCTTCTCCAACATGGACTCCAAGCTTAGGGTTTGAGGTGTGTATACACGCCTAGGCTCCCCCCTCTCCTCTACCACAAGATCATAGTGCAATATCACACCATCTCCTCTGAGAGCGTCGAGCCTTGCCTTGAGCGATCTCCTCCTAGCCTGGTCTAGCGTGCCTTTAACCTTCACGTAGACTATCGGCTCCTTACTGCCGGGAGGCCTCCTAACGGATTCAATGATCCTTGAAACCTCCTGGTAACCCCCCTCGACTACGATCCAAGGCCTCACAGTCTCTATCTTCAACCTCTCAGCTCTAACGAGGCCCCCCTCGTCTAGCTCGACGAGGTACACGTACCTACTACTATTCCTCCTGTACTCGTCTACGTCAAGGTACTCCGTTGAACCAGGGTAGACCATGGGGGGAGCTCCTGGAACCCTGTGCTCCCAGGGCGTGTGTATGTCACCTAACGCTAGGTAGCTGTAGCCGCCTCTCACCATGGAGGATAGCATCCTACGAGGCCCACCACACCTCTCCAAGGGGACGCCCTCAGCCTCCGCTAGGGCGTCGCAGAGGGTTACGTGGGCGAGCCCCACCCTGACCTTAGACCTGGTTAGGGATGCCGGGTCGACCCTGCTGAGATGCTCTGAGGCCCACTCCGAGAACACTATAACCGATAGACCTTCGAACTCGACCGCATGAGGCCTACCAGGATCCCTGGGGGCATAGGCTAAACCCAGATCCTCCAAGACCCTGATAGGGGAGCCGAGAGCCTCGGCCTTGGGCAACTCGTGGTTACCAGGAGCAACTATGAACCTAACACCAGCCCCAGTAAGCCTCCTCAACTCCCTAATAGCATGGATGTAGGTCACAGGCCTGGGGGTAGAACTGTGAAACATATCGCCAGCGTGAAGCACAGCATCAACGCGGAGCTCCAAAGCCCTATCAACAACCCACCTGAAAGCCTCATAGAAATCCTTCTCCCTCTCGATAAGACCGTAAGGCCTAGCACCAAGATGAGTATCAGAAACATGGATAAACCTAAACAACCAAGCCCCCATATACTGGTGGGAAGGTAAACCTTAAAACATGAAACACCCGGGGGACACAAACCCCAGGCTTACAACCCCTAATAGGGGGCCCCACTCCCTAGAGTAACCTCCCGCTCAACAACACCCCCATGAAACCCCATGATCTAAGAGCTCAGAGCCAATAGGAGGTAACGTAGCCCCTAGACTGAAATCTTAGAATTTGAAGGGTTGGGAGCTCCAGTAGTCGAGACTACAACCCTATGCTAGGAGCTCTAGGTAACCCCCGGTATTAGACCTCATCATGCTTAAGGCTTAAAACACAGAATCAAGTATATACTTGTGTATTTAAGCTTGGAAGTATCTGGTGGTGGTGCTGGGGCTTGGCTCTAATGGTACAAGGTTACAAAATCG
>JAPYWV010000059.1 GCA_028276165.1 Acidilobaceae archaeon | reverse complement strand
GAGATGGATGACTTCGAGCTCCTACTACTAGTATCAATGATGCCGGACATGACCCACCTCCCGGTTACCAGGAGGGAGGAGGAGGTCTTGATAGATAGGCTCCTAGACGTGAAACCCAGGTTGGTTGACTTAGTGGACTGGGGTAACCCTAGGGAGGCTAGGGGTGTTAAGGTGGCGTTAATACTATACGATTGGATTGAGGAGGCCTCCGAGGACGACATAGCTAGGAGGTACAACGTGGGGCCAGGCGATGTAGCTGTCCTAGTTGATAACGCAAGCTGGATAGCCTCAAGCCTCTCAAGGATACTACCACACCTAGGAGCACCAGGGTGGGTTAGTGAGAGGCTGAGGGTACTAGAGGCTAGGATAGAGCATGGGGTTAAGCAGGAGCTCCTACCACTGGTAGCTATACCCAAGATAGGGAGGGTTAGAGCTAGAAGGTTATACCAGGCGGGCTACAAGACACTCCACGACCTAGCCCTAGCTAGCCCGGAGGAGCTCCTAAGAATACCGGGTATAGGGCCCTCCATAGTGAAATCGATAATGGAGTTCTTCGGTAGAAACTGGGAGCCCGGGGGAGCCAGGGAGGCTAGGGGGGAGGGGCTTGAAAGGTACATGGGGTGAGGTTCCAGATCTATTCCAGCCACCTGGATCCAGGCTCCTAAGGGATCCAATGGATGAGAGGGTGAGGCCTTCAACAACAGGGGAGGTGATCCTAGTAGGAGTACCATGGGATTGGTCTACGTCTGGGAGGCCTGGAGCTAGGTTCGCACCATCAAGGCTAAGGGATTGGATCTATAGGTTCACAAGGCACGCTCCCAGCTCCACTGACTTCAAGTACAGCATAGTAGACCTAGGTGATGTTAGGATCGCACCAGGGGATATCAATGTAACCTCACATAGGATAGTGGAGGCCGCGAGGATAGCCTACAGTAGGGGGAGGCTAGCGGTATTCCTGGGGGGAGACCACTCTATAACAAGGTGGACTGTTGAACCCCTAGCTGAGAATAGCCTGGGATTACTGGTGCTGGATGCACACTATGACATGAGGAGTGTTGAGGAGGGCTTAACAAGCGGATCCTGGCTCTGGGATCTATGGGTGGCCCGTAAGAGTAGGGTTAAAGCCGTGATCGTAGGTGTAGGTGATTACAACAACCCAGGATACCTAGCTATGAGGGCGAGGGAAGCGGGGTTCAAGGTTGTCCCAAGGCTAAGGCTACTAGAGAGCCTACAGTACGCGCTAGAAGCAGTAGACTGGCTATCAGAGCAGGGGCTTGAAAACTTCTACATAAGCATAGACGTAGACCACCTAGATATAAGCCACGCACCAGGAGTAAACAGCCCAACACCACTAGGCATGACACCATGGGAGAGCTTAAGAGTGCTAGAGTACGCAGCCAGAAAGCTAAGACCCAGAGGGGTGGACGTAGTAGAGGTGACACCACACCATGACGTAGCGGAGGTAACAGTAGCTACAGCAGCAAAACTACTGCTGTACACGATACACAACACACTAGTAAACACCACATAAGGTAACCCCACGAAGACCTCTCCAAAAGAGGCATTGATATAAGATAAACGTTTCAACTAAAACCCTGTAAGAGGGATGGCCCGTGAGCTCCAGATACTGGGAGCTACTCTGGAAGAGGGCTAGGAGGTTCATGGTTAGAGCTGAGAGGGATTTAATTGAAGGTGATTTCGATGGTGCATGCTTCAACTCAGAGCAAGCTCTCCAGCTAGCCGTTAAAGCAACCATATACAGGGTTTACGGTGTTAAAATGAGAATTCATAGCGCGAAGACCCTACTATCCCAGTTGAGGAACATGCTATACGAGTCTGGTCGACTTGACCTAGCCGACGTCATAGGCAAGATTGTCTCAGACTATAGGAGGGAGCTGGAGTTACTAGAGGAGAGCTACATAGAGGGTAGGTATGGGGAGGTGGAGCTCCTAGAAAGCCAGGGTAGGTCTTGTGTTGATGTGGCTAGGGGGATCCTGGAGGTGTTGAGGAGGATTGAAGTGGAGTTGGCCGAGACAAGCGGTTGAAAGGCTGGGGTTGCTGAAGAGGTGGAGGGAGCTCAGCCTGATCGTAGCGAGGGCAGCAGAGGATGTTCTCGGGGATAGACTGAGGGCCGTCTACGTCGTCGGCAGTGTTGTGGAGAACAGGGCAACAGTATACAGCGACATAGACATAGCGATAGTAGTAAGCGATGGGGGGCTCAAAAGCGTAGATACGATAATCGATATAAAGCTTAAAGCAGAAGACCTAGGGCTACCAATAGAGGCACCCATTGACATCAAGATATTGACAGAGGAGGAGTTCAAAAACAGCCTAGGAACCCACTACAGGAAAGCCGTCAAAGTATACGAGCGCACTTGAGGAGACAGTTCAACCGCCTCCTCCACCATAGGGACAGTACGGATAATCGCATATCGGCGGATCAGGATCGCTATCAATGTAAACCCTGTATTCCACCATCAAGGGCCTCCAACCAATGCTCGAATAAGCGTTCGTAGTCTTCAACGTAATCTTATCAATACGAAGGTTAGCCGAACTCACATTATTATCCGCCACTATATAAAAACGAAATATAACAGCTATGGATTCCAGGTCTTCGTTAACGTAGTTTAAAAGCCCCCCTATCATGGATAGGAAGAACCTGCATAAAGCTCCACCTTGGCATACAAGGTTCTCTATTATTACTAAGTCTACGGCTTCTACTAGCAGGTTGAAGAGCAGGGATGCTAGAGTTGGGTTTGAAACCCTTGTTGCCACGTCTAAACTCGACTCACTATAAACTATTGTATCCCTAGGAACATTTACTAAGTATCTATTGTACACAGTGTCGATGGAAGTTGAGTAAAGTATGCTACGATAGAAATCCGGATCCCTACCTCTTACTATCATCATATAACCCCAATCAACGACAACATAGTATATAGGCATGATGGTGGTTGCCGGGATAACTCTCCAGTATTCACAACTACCTCGGGTAACCCTCTCAACATCGAGTCGTAGTATGAGGCCGTCATAAAGGTAGTAATATCCAGTCCACGCTGTTACATAAGCTCTGCTCCCGTGTGTGGAGACGGAGATAGAATGTGCATTATGAACATGGGATGCCACCTCGTTACCTACGAATATAACTCCAGCTACGGCAATTCCCCTCTTATAGTAATTAAACTGAGCCACGGATAAAAGTCCGTTAGCCGTGAAGCGCTTGTCATAGGGGTTCTCCATGTATATGCCGATGTACGGTGTGTACCCCGTCCAGTACGTGTTAGCGTAACCGTAGTTCTCATAGTAGTCTTTCCATCTGACCCCCGTTCTACCGTAGAGGTGTTGGAACATACGGTATATCCAGCCGTCCATTGAGTAGAGGTTTTCTGATGTAAGCCCTAGTATTGCTAGTGTTGCTTGTTTAGCTGTTACATTACTGTAACGTGTTGTGGGCCAGTAGTATGCTCTGCTATACCTGTCAGCGTAGAAGTTCCAAACGCCTAGCTTCTCGGAGTCCGGTATGCTTTCACCTCTCTCACTGTAAATATTGTTGTACCAGCCTTGGGGAGGTGTATTTCTGCTATTGTATAGGCTTGTCCACCATACCTCTGTGAACTCGGGGCAAGACTGGGCTACCTCTATGCTTGTAGCCTCTGTTAAAACGCGGTCTGTGGTCGTCAGCCCAACCTCCCTATCCATAGCCTCCTTTAGCTTCTCTAGCACCGGTGATAGGTCGAAGCAGGTGATCTTAATCTCGCTCTTAGGCATCCTAGGTTTTAACGTTATGGTTAGTGGTTTCCTTAGATGTGCTAGTGGATCCTGCCCGGTAGCCTCAACGGCTTTCTCTACTGGCAACCCCTTTTCTACAAAGTAGTCTATAGTGCTGTAGGTGTACTGGGCTACACACTCTAGGATATCACCACCCTCCTCCCTACTAAGTGTTATCGTAATGCTTACAGTGGGTATCGGTGGCGATGTTTTAAGAACCCTCCTCCCAACATCACTTTGATAGAACTCCTCCCAGGATCTAGCAACCCTCCTAAAATCAAGATCTAAGCGTTTCCCAACAACATCCTTAGCCCAGAAAGAGTGGCTCTCGTAGTCAAGCGGAGACATCATAGCTACTATGAGTGAGCCCATGCTATAGCCTTGCTCCTCAAGCCAATCAGTAAACGACCTCGGTGTTACAACGTAGACCCTGCCGTCAACACCACTAGCTTGGAGGACAGAAGCTAGAGGGGCTACAATAGCGAATAACACGATAGCTGCCAGAGCGAGGCTGGAGAACAGCCTGAGAGCTCTCAATAACACCACGCTTCACCTAGAGAGAGAAGACGAGGGTTTAAAAGCAGGAGTATATATGGGGTATGGTTTATTGGCGTGCTTGTATAGTCTATGGTGTGTATTCTACGGTTTAAACTTAAGAGCTGTTCTCCTCTCTATTCATTGGTGTTAGTCTCTTTGCCTAGGGTTGATGTTGTCGTCTATAATATTGGTGAGCTTGTGACTTTTGCTGGTGGCCCTTTGGGGCGTGTTTCCCTCGATAGGGTTTATGTTTTGAGGGATGCTGGTGTTGCTATTAGGGATGGTGTTTTTGTTGCTGTTGGTAGGAGTGGTGATGTTAGGTTTAGGTTTGATGGTTTTATGGTTGATGCCGGTGGTCTTATGGCCTCTCCGGGCCTCGTCGACCCTCATACCCATCTCGTCTTCGCTGGCTCTAGGGAGGATGAGTTTGAGCTTAAGCTTTCCGGTGTTAGCTACTCTGAGATCCTAGCTAGGGGTGGTGGTATCTATAGGACTGTGAGGGCTACCAGGGCCTCCGGCTTCGAGGAGCTCCTCTCAAGAGCCTCAAGGGTTTTGAGTTTAATGTTGGATCACGGTACTACTGTTGTTGAGGTTAAGAGTGGCTACGCTCTAGACCTGGAGGGTGAGGTTAGGATGTTGGAGGTTGCAAGGAGGCTTGGTGAGGTTAGCCCAGCCCTAGTCATCCCAACTCTTCTAGCCCACGTTCCACCCTTAGAGTACGAGGGTAGGGTTTCAGATTACGCTAGGTGGTTTGCTGAGACCCTGGTGCCAGAGGTTTCACGTAGGGGTTTGGCTGTCTACGTGGATGTTTTCTGCGATAGAGGTGCATTCGATGCAGCGGAGTCGAGGCTAATACTAGAGGCTGGGTTGAAGCACGGTTTGAGGGCTAGGATGCATGCAGACCAGCTAAGCTACATTGGGTGCTCAAGGCTAGCAGGGGAGCTAGAGCTAGACTCCCTAGACCACCTGGAGAGGATGCCCGGGGAGAACGCTAGGGTGCTAGCGGAGAGAGGGGTTACAGCAACATTACTACCAACAAGCATAATGGCCATGATGGACCCGGCGAGACCACCGGTAGCCAAGCTGAGGGAAGCGGGGGTCACTATAGCGATAGGATCGGACTATAACCCGAACAACATGACACCACTACAGCAAACAGCAATGGACATAGCACCATACATACTACAACTAACACCGCTAGAGGCACTAGCAGCAGCAACAATAAACGCTGCAAAAAGCCTAAACATACACGATAGAGTAGGGGCCGTGAAGGAGGGGTACAGAGCAGACCTAGTAGTATGGGATATGGAGAACTACAAGTGGATAGGCTACACGTGGGGCTACAACAAAACACTAGTAGTAGTAGCGGGAGGCAGGATAGTGAAAAAGAAGGATTTAAGGTAGGGTGTGTAGGAGTTAAAGCTACCCTCTCCTAAACACGAGGAAGCCCACGACAAGCCCAGCTAGCAACATGGCGATTGCAACTAACCCGGCCGTCCCCACATCCAACCTAGACTCCGTGACCGTAACAGGGCTCGTCAATGTTAATGTGCTGAACACCGTTGCAGTCCTCTGCTCTACCACAGTGGTGGTCCTAATATCCGTTAAAGTTGTAGTCCTAGTAACCTCCAGAGTAGTGGTCCTAGTAACCTCTCTAACATCCGTTGTAACCACTGTTGTTGTAAGAACGTTTGTAACGGTAGCGGTAATAGTTGTCTTCACCTCCCTAACTACTAGTATGGGTGAGTGTTTAGCATCTGATGGCGGTTTTATGCCTAGTAGTGCTGCTATCGTAGGTGCTACTTGTAGTGATGAGGCTGTGCCTAGGTAGCCTCCGCTGATACCGGGGCCTACTGCTAGGAAGACTCCGTGGAGCTCCTTATAGTGTGGTAGGTGGGGTCCGTGGTCTCCTGTAACCGTTACCAGGGGTATGGCTGGTGCCATCTCAACGGCTTTACCCGTAGCCCTATCTCTCACCAATGCCGTCGAGCTAGTGTAACCTGGCTTTAGCGCGAAGACTATGTCGCCTGTCCTCTCACCACCTAGGCCTAGGATCTCCGCCTCCTCCCTTGTGAGGACTAGGTCGAACACTCGTTCACCTGTATCCGGATCCCTGTACTCCCTTAGCATCCTAACTATCTCCTCGACCAGGGAGCTGTACTCCGTTGCCCTAACCACACCTTGAGCCTCCCTCCCAGCTAGGTTAATGAATATGTGGGAGTGCCATGGGGCGTAGGCCTTAGTACCTCTAACGTCGACCCTGAAGGCCTCGTCAACAGCTATGTAGCCTCTGTTATAGAGTATCCCGTTGATGTAAACTATCTTCTTAACGGGCACCTGGCCGTGGTCTGATATCACTATAACCGCTGTTCTCGGAGGCACGTTATCAAGCACTGCTCCTACAAACTCGTCTACCATCTTATAGGTTCTCACTATGAGCTCCCAGTAGTATTTGGCCTTCTCAGCGTCATAGTATGGCATTGAGGGGTCCGTGAGCCCGAGGAATTGATGGTATACGTTATCAATTACAGGTGTGTAGGTGAGGATTAGATCCCAATCGTAGTTCTTCATCATGAACAGGGTCCACTCCATGAAGAACTTGTTGGTGTAGTAAACCGTCTCCATGTACGTCTCCACATCGAACCAGCCTCTCGTAAGGCCGAACCAGTCTCCATCCGTGAAGGTGCTCGTCTTGGTTATAACGTTATTCCAGACGCTCCTAGCCACCTCTACGTTGTTAAACCATGGTGTCTCAAGAGGCCTCGTAGTCCCCCTGTAGAGTCTGAAGTCGCCTACGGGGTTTAGCTTTACCGCCTTGAAGAGGGGTGCTATTGTGTACGTTCTACCACCAGCTGTTACCGTTGCGTTTACTGGCTTGCTCCACTCACCTTCACGTAGTATGGCGTATGCTTTAGCTAGATCCTTCTCGGGGGCTATTGCCACCCTATCGTAGGCTCCGTCGCCATCCAGGTCAGCTAGGTATAGGAACCATGTTGTATCACCAACCCTGATGCTCGACTCCAGGGCTTTAGCGACTTGCCCGAGTACCCTATCTACGTTAGCCCACCCTTTAGCCTCCTCGAAGCTTATGTAGGTGGCGGCCGCTACATTTCTATTCGTAGTGTATAGTGTAGAGAGGGTGAGCCCTCCCACGGAGGCATCGTATATGTTGAAGAGGAGGGATCTCGTCACATTCCAGGCTGGAGGCGTGCTCTGGGGGAATGAGACCACTATCGTTCTAACACCTTGCCTGTCCGCGGCCACCCATATGGGCTCGGATCTTAGAAGGCGGCCGTCGAAGCCCGATCTCGTTGTCGTAATAGTTGTGTTAGGCAGGTGTATAGAGTTACCAACAATGCCGTTAACACCTGGGGGAGCCCCAGTGGATATGGCAGCATGGCTTACAGCTGTAGCAGTGGGGAACACTACAACCATGTTAGAGTAAACCCCATCGGATAACATCCTAGCGATATTCGGCAAATGGCCCTGTGAAGCAAGCAGAAGGAGGTGATCGAATCTAACAGCATCAACGCTTATAACAACAACCCTCAACCTCTCAGAATCACCTTGCATAGCCGAGGCGGAGGACCCTCCACCGGAGGCGAATCCGGGTAGCACAAGTAAAGCTACCAGTAAGACAGCAATAGCAGCTCTAAACGAGAGTCCCACCAGGCTAGGCGAGCCAAGAGCACCCACACCGAACACCATGTGAGACCGGGAGCACACCAGAATTTAAACATTAACATATTAGAACTATATAGGTAATGTAAAGCTACCAAGAGAGGAGAAGGCAAAACCAATAAAACAAAGATCTATTACGAACCTCTAAAGGGGGAGATCGTCCAACCACCAAACCAGCCCTACCACCTAAGTGTTCAGTGAAAACCCTAAACTAGTCTATGATAAAACAGAAGCTAGGACAGCCAACCCACTCAATCCGGGGAGAAAGATGTAGCCCCCTTCCCCCCACTCGTAGTGTCCACGGTGAACGAGGTTTTTCCCAACTGCTCATTACACTAGTAGTTCCTACCGCCTTACTTATCACTGTTTTTGTAATAGTCTTAATAGGGCCTCCAAGCACGTTACAGAATGTGATGGCTGAGAGCTGGAGGCAAGATTAAAAATTAAAAGATCCAGGGATACTAGGCGGGTGTGAGGGTGCCCCCTTATGGCTGGGCTCTTAAGATTCCTAGTTGGTCTTGTCCTCCTAGCTTTAATAGTGGGTTTCGCCTACTGGGCTTACCAGGGTTACAGTATTGCTAAGAGCATTAATGTTAAGGATTATAGGGTTGCTGGTGTAGGTGTTAAAGAGCACTATAGCATGATACCACCAATACCCAGGACTATAACACTAGATATCATACTGGATATGGAGAACCCCACAGGCTATAGCATTTACGTAAGCAGGATAACGTATAACGTCTACGTTAATAAAACCTTCGTGGCTAGCGGTGTTAGGGAGGGTTTAACAATATATCCTGGAGTCCAGTCGGTACGATTAAGTGTTGACGTAGACCTAGCTAAAGCAATAGACCTAGCCAGGGTAGCCAGGGAGCTCCCAGTGAAGAAGGCTAGAGGTGAGGCTACCACAATCGAGATCATGATCAGAGGTAATGTAAGCGTACCAATAACACTAAGCTTCCAAGCAGTATACATAAGAACACCAGTAGAGATAACAATACCATACAACATAGAATACTACTACAAGGTAGGCTAAGAATGCTCCAAGAGCTCCCCGCAGATTAAACACTGAGAACACCTACAGCTAGGTAACAGTTGAAGTCCAGGTTACAGGCGCTCTCCAAACTATCACTGGAAGGTTTGAAAGCTGTTATGAAGGTCCACGTATAGAGTGGAAGTCGTGGAGAGCGATTCTCCTAGGGGTTACCCTGGGTGATTGGGTGGTGGGCCCGCGGGGATTTGAACCCCGGACCTCCGCCGCGTCAGGGCGGCGTCCTATCCAGGCTAGACGACGGGCCCCCTTCTATCTCCGCTACTCTCTAGTCTTCTAGGTTGGAGTATTTAAGTTTTCTCTCGTAACCCTTATGGTTTTAAGTGTCGTGGAGACCTCGATACAAGTGTTGTCCAATCCGAGCCTCTAGGGCCTTTAGCTTGCTACAGGTTACCGGTCTTCCACAGCCTGTGTGATCGCTGCTCTTCTTTGAGTAAACTGTGATGTTGCTAGCAACATCCCATATTGTGGAGGTCAGCCTTGCCAGAAGGGGGTTATCCTCCGTCTTCTACGAGGTAGACTGTGTATACCCCTGTTTTGACACCCGGCATCCCGGGGCTACCTGGTGGCATTCCGGGTAGAGTTACCCCTCTAGCTGTAGGTTTCTCTTTAACCAGCTTTACTATAGCCTCTTCTGGTACGCGGCCTTCAATGAAACACCCTAGATTCTCTATAACTCCTGTATGGCAGGACTCCATGCCCTCCGGGACCCCTAGGGCTCTCTTAAGAGCCTCCAACTCTACAAGGCTAACATCTCTAGCTACTACTGAAGCCCCTAAGCCTCTAAGATACCTTACATACTCAAGACAGCATTGGCACTCAGGACTTTTATAGACCACGAGGCTGATACCGCTAAGGCTTAACCCGGGCTCGACACCTGGACTCCACGACCTCCACGCCTGTGTTAGCAAGAGCATTAGGGTTAAAAGGATCAACGTCGAAAGAGAGTAGCAGGAGCTTGGAGAACCTGTAATCCGCAGGGAACCACCTACCCACCCTTAGCCCTCTCCCTCTCAAGCTCCTCAACCCTAGCCTTCAACCTCCTAATCTCAGCCTCCAAATCCTCACCTGCAACAGGTCTTCGTGAAAACGCTACAAATAGATATCAACGCTACAAATAGATATCTAAGAACGTAGATAACACCAGCAACCAGGAGCACCAGGAGGAGAATCCAGAAGAGCATCATAGCTATAAACCAGATAAAGCCCAAACCTGCACCCCAACCACCAAAAGGCCACATAAAACCCCAACCACACCAAGCACACAACATCACATTAGACAATCCATACACCAACCACTAGAGGGCATTAAAACCTTTTAAAAAACAACTCACCTCTAGTGAGTACGATCAAACTCAACATGGCTAGAAACGTTAACGATATCCGGGCTGCATGGGATCACCACCCTCTCAGAGCATTCCACACAGGCTGTATAATGTGCTCCCTACCCCTCTTTGCCTTGAGGTCAGGGGTG
>JAPYWV010000062.1 GCA_028276165.1 Acidilobaceae archaeon | reverse complement strand
TAGCAGGGAGGGCCCGTCGTCTAGCCCGGTTAGGACGCCGCCCTTACACGGCGGAGGTCCGGGGTTCGAATCCCCGCGGGCCCACCACTCAATCACTCCCACTAATCATTCCAGAGCCACCTCTAGAAGGTTCACTTCTGCGATTTCCCTTTCTCATATCGGCTTTCATATCAGCTTTTAAACCCCTCCCCATATCGGAGCTCAGGGTGTAGGGGCTTTGGTAGACCCAAGTTTAGTGGATTTAAGGAGTTTGGGGGATGAGGTTAGGTTTAGGATTTTCGACTACCTGTGGAGTAAGGGTGTTGGGAGCTCAGAGCTAGGCATTGACCCTACATACGCTAACAAGATTAAGAACCGTAAGGCTAGGGTTTCGGATGCGTTATTAGAGAGGATGCTTAGGATGCTGTCCGTGGATGAGTTCGCAATGCTCGTAGGCTCTAGCACGCCACAGCAGGCTCTACAGCAGCCTACCCTTAGGGAGCCTCAGAGCCTCGGGGAGGCCGCTATAGCTCTAGACCAGTACGTTAGGGGGCTGGAGCTAGTGCTTGAAAAGTACCCACAGCTATCAAACATAGCATACCAGAAGCTAATGGAGCTCCTGAAATCAAGGGTTAGAGGCTACAGTGTAACAGTTACAAGGGAGCATCTTGAAGCCTTCGAGAGGCTGCTAAAGTCTAAAGCTCCAAAGACTAGGGAGGAGAGGCTACGATACCTTAGGAGGGCCCTTGAGGATCTAGGATGGGAGCTCTCGGCTGAGAGGCTACAGGAGTACATTGCTGAACTCTCTGAGGAGAGCCCTAACGTAGCACAGCACACTGCCAAGGCCTTGAAGCTATTCATAAAACATGTGCTTAGAGACCCAAACCTCTACAACGCGTTCAAAACACCCAAGGTTGAGCTAAGCCTAGTAGCAGAACCCCTAACACTAGAGGAGGTTAGAGCTGTAGCCAGAGCCATAGATTGGCCCCCAGCTAAAGCATACTTTGCACTACTAGCTGAGACAGGCCTGAGGCCCGGTGAGATCTTGAACGCTAGAGTCCAGGATCTTGATTTGAATGAGAGGATGCTCAGGATAATGAAGGCTAACAATACAACCAAGAGATCCTACATAGCGTTCTTCTCCGAGAAGCTGAGGGACTACCTTAGGGAGGAGTACCTGCCCTACAGGGAGGAGTTCATAGAAGTTAGGGAGGCCTCCATAAGGAACCTCCTGAAAGAGAGTGTAGGTGAGTGGAGGAACCTACTATTCCCGTTTAAAGACTCGGCCCTCAGAGCTGCAATCTACGATGCTATGGACAGAGCTCTAGGCAGGAGGTTCAGGCTCTACGATCTAAGGGCCTTCTTCGCTAGCTACATGAGCTTGAAGGGCGTGCCGGGCCAGATAATAGATCTGCTACAGGGCAGGGTTCCGCCAAGGGAGTTCCAGGTGCTGGCGAGGCACTATCTAGCGGTGAACATTAGGGAGCTTAGGGATGTATATGATAGGGCTGGATTAGTGATTTTAAATTAATAGCTTGTAATTCGGGGAGCGTGGAAGGGGGGTGTGTAGAGATCCAGGATTGATTTCAGGATATCGAGTTCCACATCATCATGTGCTGGCTTACCACATAATGAGCACTCACCTTTAAGCTCACCATTTCTAAGCGCTTCCTCTATCACCTTAAATGTTGCTATCCTTAGCTCCTCGTACCTTCTTGAATGCCTGTTTCCGATTTCGATAAGGAAGGTGAAGACATCCCCTAGCAGGTGGTATAGTTCTCTTAAGACCGTAACTATGATAGGTAGCTTCTCAGCTGGCAGTCCGCACATGTTTTTAATCCTTTCAGCTTCTACACCAACTACCTGCTCAAAGTAGCTAACATCAACATCCCTTAGCCTCCAGACTGTTTCACGTAGTTTATGGGTAAGATCCATTACTAGCTCCGGCTCAGAGGCTAAGGCCCTAGCCTTAAGAGTCACCATCTTCCAGATGGCGTCATCGTAAAATCGAACAGCTTCACGGAGATCCCTTAGGCTTAGCCTAGTCTTAGCTTCACTAAGCAACCTCACATCATTAAGCCTTATAGCGTTAAACACAAGCCTGTAATCGGGTCTTATAATACTTGATATAGCTTCGTAACATAGTAGGTGCTGGATAGCATAAACTAGATACGTTCCTCTATCTACGTCCGGGATTTTAGCTTCAAACTTTTTCACAGGAGGTCTCTCGGATAGCCCAAGCCCCCTCGATCTGTAAAGTAACGTAAGGTAGATATCCTCTAGTAGGGAGAGCAACTTCCTCTCATGAACCCTTCTAGAGCATATCATTACCCCCTCGCGGGTTCCAATCGTGTACGCCTTCCTCCGCTCAATAGCTCTCTTGATGACCCCGTAGAGGGGCTTCTCACTCGTATAGCAGAACACCTCCTTGTACAAGCCTAGCAGTTGCTCCTTAATCATGCACCCGTTCTCGTCACCTTGCTCTTCAAGCACCTCAACCAGCCTTCTAATCGCAGATCCAGGCACCCTCCTTTTCTCTTGTTTACACTTGTTCTCACTACCTTCCTCCTCATGTTTTTCCTCTTGCTTTCTATCCGTAGTACCGAGGGCTCGCATTTTCAAACCCTTCCTTAAATAAGTGGTACCAGAGCTTTAAAAATGTGATTCACATTTTTACATATCACCAGAACGATACGGATATGGATGTGGATATGAAGCAAAAGTAGAAGGTGGAGCTGGGAGGTGGTAGTATGGGGAAGTACCTTGGAAACCTCAAGGTTAGCCGACAAGGAGATCGCTTCTACGTAGTAGTGCCCCCACTACCAGTCGTCCGGAACCTAGCTGGCACGAGGAGGCTGGACTTCACCGCAATACCAATAGTCCCGGATTCCTGTAGTGATATTATGCTACCAGGGCCCGTCGAGATATCGTTCAGCGCCAAGATAACATATGCTAGGAGACGGGATGGAGCTGCTTGGTATAAGCTCAACCTGCCATCGCGGTTTAACGACGTGTGGAGCCTCCTGTACAAGTGCGGTGGTTCGGTGAAATTGGTGTTGAACGTATGATCTTGGAGTGCTAGAGGTGGGAGGGATGGGGGGTAAGGGTAGGCGCAGGGATCCGTGTACACATGAAGCGTCTAGAGGTTTTATAGTTTACTCTGGGCAGGCTCTCAACAAACTGCTCTGGGAGTGTATGATGGAGGTCCGGGTGTTTAGCCCTGCAGAGCTACTGGCCTGTCTGGAGTGGAAGGCTGGAAGCGCACCCGACTACCAAACTTTTTACAATCAGATCATTAGACGCCTCCATAAGGCAGGCATAATTACCAAGATCAAGCGTGGAAGATACACGCTCTCAAAGTCAATAGATCTCTCGGCCCTTGCAGAAGTACTTGGAGGCGCCCGGTTTGAATCCTGGGTGTCTGGTGGTGGTGGGGGTGGTGGTTGTGTTTCGGTTGTGGTGCGGTCTCATGTTGTGTCAGGGTCGCTTCTTGAGGCTTTCGCTTCGTACCTGTTTTACTGTAGGGTTGTCTGCTCTCGTCTTGTTAGGTGGTTGGTGAGGGATAGGTTGAAGGCTCTGGGTGTTGGGGAGGCTCGGCTTAGGAGGTTGGAGAGGTGCGTTGGCAGGGTTGTTAAGAGTGTTAGGGTTGAGGGTGTTGAGGGGAGTGTTAAGCTTGGGGGTCATAGGGGTAAGGGTAGGGCTAGCAGGGAGCTGGTGGAGGGTTACGGTAGCGAGGAGCATGGTTTCGATTTGAGGGTGTGCGTTGAGGAAGCTTATGTGCCCCTGCTCAGGCATTGGAAGACGTACAAAGGCAGAGTTGTCGGTAGTTGTAGGTGTGAGGGTGGCAGAGATGAGAAGCAATCCAGCTGATTTCTCAAATGAATACGCCGACTGTAAGGTTAGAATCGAGACGTCCATAGGTGTTGTTATTGAAGGTGTTCTAGTTGAGGCTAGCCGTTACTGGTTTAAGGTTAGGACTGATAGGGGCGTTGTCTACGTTAACAAGGCCCACGTTGTCACGGTAGCCCCCGTTGCCGGCCCTTCCGGTTGCCGTGGTGTTAGGGGTGGCTGAGCTGTCCGGCTGGGGATCCGCCGTGATGCCACTCCCAGGCTTACCTTTAGCATTGCTGATCCTCAGGTGGATCCTCAATGATACTACTCAGCCTCAGCTTAACCCTGCCACGCAGAGCTCCGGGTTGCTAGGCCTGCGATCCACGCTCTTGGTTACACTTGTCATTGGCGGTCCCCCAGGGGATCCGCAATGAATAACCTCTGCCCCCACCCCATTGGTCAAAGGCTTTGGCTTGGCAGGACTCCTAGGGCTGGGTCTAGGGCTCTAGGCCATGGTTATAAGAGTGGTGATGAGCTAAGGGACGTTCACGCCGTAGAGTTTAAGACCAAGGCCGGTCGTGAGCAGGGCTTCTATGTTAAAGTATGCGAGCCTAGCAATGCTGAATTCTACCTGGTTTCCTTTGATGTTAGAGCCCCTAGGGGTAGCTTTAAGAGGGAGTACTCCAAAATTGTTGATGAAGCCAGGTGGTTGCTGTGTGCTAACGCCGACAGATCTACGTATATATGCAGGGCTAGAGCTTCAGCTGAGATGCTAGTGGAGGTGGTCACGGGGCTTTTCGAGGGCTACATCAAAAACATCGTGTTATGCCCTGTGAGGCCTGACAGCGACCATGATAGGGGTGGGATCGAGAGCCTCCTAGAGGATGTTAGGAGCCAGCTTGTGGAGGAGGTTGGGGAAGTAACTAGGCGGTGTACCAGGTGGACCCAAGATGCCAGGCGTAGGTTTAAAGCTAAACTCGACAGGCTTAAGAGCATCGACGGGAGCTTAGCTGAAAGCCTGAAGTCAATGCTTGGAGACTGTCTCGGATACATTAATCATGGTGGATCCTCCGGGGGATCCTCGATGGCAAGACTACCAGGCACTTACCGGGACGTGACTCCCAGCCCCGTAGACTGGCGATGACCCTAGAGCTCCCAGGGGTCGGTCGCGTTGCGCACATGAGGCCCTATGAGATGAGTGGGGGTGAGAGGGTGAAGGCTGTAGTAGCCAGAGCTCCAGGCAGCACCCCCTAGGTAGTACCCCTTTAGGTAGCACTGTAATGTGTAGTACTTCCTTACTGTACTTCCTTACTCTTTACTCCTAAGGTGGTACTCCCTTACTCCTTCCTCCTTTTCCTTATTCTTAAGGTAGTACTTCTTTACTCCTTTTGGTTAGGCTCCTGGCTTACAGGTGTGGGATCCTACCTTGGTAGCCTGAGGGCTCGAGGAGCTCTGGGGAAAGCCACCCCTTCCCCTTTACCCATGCAACCCCTACTTTCAGCCCCACAGATAGCACACAACACACTCCACGATAGTGGGGGTATTTAAGCTCCCACCTATGATATCTTAGTGGGAACCCTACTAATGCTAGGTAGGCTCTCAGGGCTGGGCTTACCTAACACCCCTTCTAGCCTATGGCTGGGCTTAGCTCCCTAAAGCCTGGGGCTCTTATACCGGGGTCAAGATGGTTACCCTATCATACTATCATACTTGAGTCATAGGCGGCCCTAGTATGAGTTTGGGAACTCCGGCCAAAGCTCTAGGGTAATGGAGTGAAGCTTGAACTAGAGGGGACAGTCTTATCGTTTAATTCAGACTACCATAGCCTACCTTGAATCACACTAATAGGGGGCTACAGCCTACAGCTGTAACACTCCCGGGGTAGGTAAAGTTACCCACCCTGGAGCCCCATGCTGGAAAGCCGACCTCCGGGTTAAGCCTGGGTTAAGGGAGCTCCCTAATCTGGATTTAACCGCCTTATCCTGGGTTAAACTTCAGCCTACCTCCACCCAGGGGCTCCTACCCCCACGTTTTAAGGTTTCACGTTGCACCCTCCACCCTGGGGCTTAGCCTTTGGTTTTAGAGTTCGAGGAGATCAAGCGTGTTGTAGAGTCTGGCGGTAGGGTTAAGGTTAGGAGGGTTAACCGTAAACCCTACTTATATCTCGTTTACCCTGATGGTAGCGAGAGGTGTGCTGGTAGGCTTGACAGATACCCTGAGGATGTAAGGGCTTGGATTGAGAGCGTTAGGAGATCTAGGGCTGCTGCTAGGGGTAAGGGTGGGCAGAGCGGTAGCATGGCTAGCGTTCAAACACAAACCCAAGCTCAGCAGCAGGAGCCTAAGGTTAGGGTTGAGGGTGGCAGGATTGTTGTCGAACGTGAGGTAGAGCTTGAAACAATATGGGGTGTAAAGCGTATAGCACTGGACCCGAGGGTCTACATATTGTACGCCTACGCACAGAAGTACCTAGGCTACCCTGGTAGCCTGGGAGAGTTCGTATCAGACTGCACCGTACTGTTCTTCAAGGAGCGTGGTATAGAGGTTGCGTTGAAATTACCTGAAGCAAGCTAGGATGGATTACAGTCAACTCATATGGAAGTCACAACCTTCCCATGCCCTTTTCAAGTTCTAGCCCTCACTAAACCCAAACACGCTTAGGTATACTATTAAGGAGCTCGTAGTACGGTTATCCTAGGTGGGGGTTGAGTCTATGGGTAAGTTTGAGCGGGGTGAAGCTGAAAAACTGGAAAGAGATGTTGTAAACCTCCTAAACGATGCTACCATCGGGGCTCCCCATCGTTGTTCTCAAAGGGTTGCTGAGAGGATAAGAGGGGACTTTGACATTAGAAGAGCAGAGTTTATTGGTAGATCGTACGATGAGCCAGGTAACATAAAATTGCTCCTAGCCGACGGTAGAATAGCCTATGTAGAGTTAAAGCTTGTTGAGAGCGGAAAGGGTACGAGAGCTAACCTTGGCCAAGACGCTCTAACGAGGTTCGGATTGTTTAGAGGGGATGGAGTACTTTCATGGAGTATGTTTAGGGAGAAGACGGGATTTGACAATGTGGTCTTGGAGAAACTTCGCTCCTACAACTACTACGATAGAACGCGTTTACTAAAGTACAAAGGGAACGAGAAGGAGAGGAGAGCCAGGTACCTACGAGATCTACTAAGACCAAGACCTGGCGAGGCTGTAGAAACAGCTGTTATGAGAGCTTTAACCAGCCCAGATCCAAAGATCAAGGAGGCAGCTAGGATAGTGAAGGAGATCCTAGAACTAGCTAGGGATGATAAGCTAAAGTATCTAGAGTATCTTAAATCTCTTAAACAAGACTCAGAAGCTATAAGAAAGTTCTCCATACTGATACTCCTAGGAGTGCACAAAGAAGATGTTATGGAAAGAGCCTACAACTACTTCGATCAGTTCACCGGAAGCCTGTTGAAAGGTAATTTCATTTACAGAACATACTATGTTAGGAAGAGGGATTGTAAGGTGTGCGTAGAGGATTTAACGTCTCTGATAGGTAAACTCCTTAAGATAAAAGATTTCAGGATAACATTTCCTGAGAACGAGACAAACTGTATAATCGAGTTCCTTGACCCTGATAGTGGGGAGTGGAGGAGGCTGTTAAGGGTTGTGTTTCACTGGAAGAACGTTTTCCAGGGTATCGCTACTCCCTGTCTTAACATTTTCGACGAGGAGGTATTGAAGGAGTCCTGTTTTTCTGGGAGCTAACTTTATGGGGAACAGCTTCTCCAACTCGTTCTTAGATATCTGAGTGTTCCCTGTTATGAGGCTTACAAGCTCCTGCGTCTCCTGTGAGTTCAACTGCCTCACTATCTCCTCCAGCTCCTCTAGAGGTGCCCCTTGGGGTGGGTATATGACGTTAACGTGGTTCTCAGCTACAAACACAGTCCCCGGGGGTACTAGGGCTGCCTCAAGCTTAGCCCTCTTAGGGTGCCCTACAACTCTTGTGACGACAATCGCAGGCCCTACGTCGGCCTTCTCCCTAGGCCATACGATGTACTGCGGTTTGTCACTATTACTTAGCTCCAATCTCCCATTTTTAATGTTATGGGCCCATATCAACAATATACCCTTGCTCGGATCTCTTGTTAGCTTATCCCTGTTCTGGTTCCACACAACCTTCCCTGTTTGAACTTTGTAGCCTAGCTCTCGCAGGTTACTAGCGCCCTCGAAAGCTCTCTTCAGCTCTTCAGCTCTCTCGGAGAATATCAGCACTCCATCCTTCCTGAACACATAGCGACCAGTATTAGGGGTTTTCCTAAGGACTAGGAGTTGGAATGTGTGGTTAACCTCCTCGAAGATGTAGGGATCCTCTATAACCCTCATGTAGATTATATCAGCGTTCTTCACGATAAACTCCCTCAGCTTCTTGAAGTAAGCCCCGTTATTCATACTCGATGACACAACGTACGCTAGGTAACCTCCCGGCTTGAGGATTTTCAAACCAAGGTATACGAAGAGAGCGTATATGTTAACCCTACCCCATATGATCTCCTTGAACCTAGCCCTTATAGAGCTATCAGGTTTAAACTCAAAGTATGGGGGGTTACCTAGGACTACGTCAAACTCCTCCTTGAAAGGTTTAGTGAGGGAGTCAACGCATTCAACCTGTGCCTCCGGGACTAGACGTTTAGCTATCTCAGCAAGCTTAGGATCTATCTCCCAACAGTAAAGCTCAGGTTCTACAAAGTACTCCCTGGCAGAGAGCAGGAACTCGCCTGTACCACAAGCTGGATCTACAACCTTAGGTTTTACAAGCCTCGGTATCCTCTGTAGGAGCTCCTCCCTAAGACTCCTGGGTGTGAAGAACTGGCCCATTTTCTTCCTATACTCGAGGCTAGTTTCACTCATATATCTTAACGTCTCAGGGTGGAACTCACCTACCTTCATGCCTCTCCATCTCCCTCCTAAGTAAGAGCTCCACTAACCCCGAGAGGGATCTAACCCCGGGATACTTCCCCTCTCTCGCAACCCTCTTAGCCCATTCAACCACATCTGGGGGGAGTGTTATTGAGACCCTCACCTTATTCCTGCCAGCCATATACGCCCTCCATACGTAAGTTATGCGTACAGAGTATATAAAGTTTACGCATTAGTTTAAGGCTGGGGAATATCGTCGTAGAAATTAAACGTTTTCTCTTAACGTCCTTCAAACTTCCTCGCACGACCCTTCTCTGAGGGGACTAGTATGAATTTAAGAACCCCCCTATAGTAGTATTCTCTAAACCATCTCCCACAGTTAGGGCATCTGAAACTCTTAACATCAAACACACTATACCTCCACTCCTTGGATGGAGTTACCAACTCGAAACCACAAAAAGGGCATTTGCTCACTTCCATCACCTCTCTAACTGCATACTCCATGCACATTTTCCTAACATGCTTTTAAAAAGAGCTAATAGCTGCTAGCCCCCTGCTAATCTTTACTCACGCAATGTTATAGCCTTATCACCTAAGCGTTAGGGGAAAACAATGTTTTGCCTCTAGTTTGGACGACTTAACACATTTTGCTTTCCATCTACTTGCATGGTTAGATCAAGCAACCTGCTGGAGGGTTCAAGCGTACTCATAATATGTACGGGGTTCTGACGGCTCTCCAGATAACGTCATCCTATAATATTATCTGATAGCGTTTTAACCTTTCATGAATAACGTTTTTAGATGAGTGTGCTCTATGCCTAGGAGGAGGTATGATGATGAGGCTCTAAGGGCTAGAGCTCTAGAGCTTAGGGCTAAGGGTTTGAGCTACAGGGAGATTGCCCGTGAGCTTGGTTGCTCTGTATTCAAGGTTTACCAGCTTATATCACCATATGAGAGTCCTAGGTCTAGGATCAAGCAGGTTCATGAGCTTGCTAGGATGGTTGATGAGCTGGGTAGGCGTGTTAGCGAGCTTAGTGTTAAGCTCGGCGAGCTCGAGCATAGGCTCTCTCAACTTAAACCCCTAGAGGATATAAGTAAGGCTGTTTATGACTTAAGGGGGGATGTTGATGACCTATCAACTCGCATCCTAGAGCTGGAGGATGCCATGGACCTAATACGTGAGAGTGCTTCCAGAAGGCTTAGGGGTCGTAGTGAGTGTATACACATCGATAGAAATGGCTACTGTACAATGTGGCGCTGGATAGGTAAGGTTGAAGGATGGGATATGAGGGGGGATGTTAGTGGAG
>JAPYWV010000058.1 GCA_028276165.1 Acidilobaceae archaeon | reverse complement strand
AGCTTGAAACCTCCCTAACAACGTCGGCTAGAGCTCTACTAAGATCCCTTACAGACAACCAGAGCACACCATGATATCCTAGAAAGGGGTTAGAGGTTAAATGAGGGTTGTTAGGAGGCTATTTCAGGAGGCCTGCTTTCCTCAGCTCCTCCTCCCTTAGAACCCTTCTTAAGACCTTACCGACGATGGTCTTCGGCAGCTCATCTCTAAACTCTACCTCCCTTGGAACCTTGAATGGTGCTAGGTGCTCCCTAGCATACCCTATTATATCCTCTGGTTTAACCTTACCCTTACACTCCTCCTTCAACACTATGAACGCCTTGGGCACCTCTCCAGCCTCCGGGTCCGGCTTCCCGACTACCGCGGCCTCCTTCACACACTCGTGCTTGTAGAGTACCTCCTCGATCTCCCTTGGGAACACGCTCCAACCCTTATACTTTATCAGATCCTTCTTCCTCTCAACAACGTAGAAGTAGCCCTCCTCATCCACATAGCCCATATCGCCTGTTCTAAACCATCTAAGCCCGTAGGCTTCGAAGAAAGCCATCTTGTTCTCCTCCGGTCTCTTAAAGTAACCCTTCATGACCTGGGGCCCGCTTATGACTATCTCCCCCACCTGTCCTGGTGGTAGTAGCTCCGGTTTCTCGGGGTCAGCTATGGCGGCCATGGTGCTTGGTACTGGTAGCCCAATGCTACCAGGCTTATACCTACCCTCTATCGGGTTGACATGTGTTACAGGGCTTGTCTCTGTAAGCCCGTAACCCTCCCTTAGCTTAGCTCCCGTTAGCTTCTCGAAGGCCTCTAGTACTGCTACTGGTAGTGGTGCTGCTCCGCTGATACATGCTTTCAAGCTCCTCAAGTTGAACTCCTTGACCTTGGGGTGGTTTATTATCGCTATGTAGGCTGTCGGGACCCCATGGAATACGTCTGCCTTATACCTCTCAACGTCCTTCATGACAGCCTCTATGTCGGGTCTCGGGTAGACTATTATGGTTGATGCTGAGAAGATGGCGAAGTGTAGTACAGTTGTCTGACCGTATATGTGGAACCATGGGAGTAGGCCTACGAACGTCAGCCCCTTACGCCCCCTGAACCACCAAGCATCTATCTGGTATAAGTTGGCTACTATGTTATAGTGTGTTAGCATGACACCCTTAGGTACCCCTGTAGTCCCACCTGTGTACATTAAGGCTACAATGTCATCCTTTGGGTTTACCGGGGCTCTATCCCTTAGAGGCTCGCTACCCTTCAGTATGTTCGAGAGCTTGAGGTGCCTCCCACCTTCAGGTGGGCTTGGTGGTTTGAACTTCAACCTATAGCCTATGGCTTTGAGGAAGGGTAGGTAGTCCTGTATACCAGTCCACACAATGTATTTAACGGTGTCAGGTGTACCCGCTAGAACCCTGTCCTTGAACATATCAAGGGTTACCAGGATCTTAGCCTCGCTATCCTCAAGCTGGAATCTAAGCTCCCTAGGGGTGTAGAGTGGGTTAACTGGGGTTACAGTGGCTCCAGCGTAGACAGCACCATAGTATGCTATAGCAAACTGGGGTGTGTTGGGTAGGAACAATGCTACAACATCACCCTTACCAATGCCAACACTCCTAAGCCACGATGCAAACCTAAGAGCGGAGTCTTGGAGCTCCCTATAGGTAACCTTACGGCCTAGGAATATCATTGAAACCCTATCGGGGTACCGGGAGGCACTATCATCTAGGATCTTGTACAAGGGCACCTCGGGGATATCAACGTCAGCTGGAACACCTGGATCATAGTTTTTAACCCAAGGCCTGCTAGAGTAGAACTCCCAGGGATCCCTGTAGCCCACCAAGATCACCACCATTGTAAACCCCGTGAGGAGATCTTATAAATCATACGTGCACGTTATACGCCTAGGATCTAACCAAGAGGGGGTCCAGCTTCAGCCGCGGGTTCACTCATCACGTATCAGGCCTCACCCTGGGCGCTCATCACCTTAGCCGGGCAGATGCTGGAGTACTCGCAGACCCCACATTTGGATGGTGATGGTCTAGGCTTAAAACCCCTCATGCCAAGCCAGTATTCTAGCAGGTGGGATAGCCTGGATGCAGCCCCACTCCTATCGTAAACCCTTACCACCCTAACCCACGATCCTCTCCTCTCTGGTTTAAACGGGTTGACCTTAGCCTCTTCTAGAGCCTCCCTGAGATCCTCTCCGCTCCTAGCCACGATGAGCACTAGCTTTAGATCGTCTAGCTCCACTCCGAGGAGCTCCTCTAAGAGTAGACCTCCAACCTCTAGGGTTACGAAGTCCACGTCGTAATACCTAAGGCTCCCCCTTATCCTAGCCTCCAGCAAGCCAGCTAAGCTACCGTCAACGTATATTATGGCGTCGGGCGATAGGATGATGTAGGCGTCGTTGAATCTCGCCGAGATGGGTGCACGTAGGAACTCGACCCCACGACCCCTAGGGGCCCTCAGCAACCTCAATGTCTCCTCCACAAGCCTCCTAGCCTCACCCTCCGCTACTCTAGCCTCACCCCTAGATGTTAGCATGTAGTGTAGTTTAGCCTCACAGTAAACCTGGGTTTCGATCATGTAACCTCTTATAACCCCAACAAGGTCTAAGGGTCTAACAACCATTGGTATAACCCTAACCTACGCTCCCAGCTACCCCTCCTCTTCACCTCTAAGCCTTAATGGTTAATAGGTTTGAAATCCAAGTAACACTTGGAGGCACCCATGCCTGGTGTGGCGGAGCTCCCATTACACGATGGTAGAGTGCCTGGTTGGATGCTTAAGCTCATGGAGCGTATGTCCGAGGCTATAGTTGATGCTATAGTTGAGCTCCACGGCCCCGAGGCCCTTGTTAGGGGGCTCTCGGACCCCCTCTGGTTCCAGGCTTTCAACAACGTCATTGGGATGGATTGGGATAGTAGTGGTAGTACGACAGTCCTCCTAGGCATCCTTAAGTCTGTGACCTGGCGTAGGCCGGATCTAGGTGTTCTAGTCCTCGGTGGTAAGGGGTCTAGGATGCTGGATGTACCGGTGGAGGCTGTTAGAGCTGGGGAGCTCCTGGGCCTGGATCCAGCTCATATAGCTAGGTTTAGCAAGCTTGCTGCACGCCTTGACAGCGTGTTTCTCCAGGACGGCTACACCCTATACCACCACTCTGTGATCGCATCCAGGGGTTGCATGGTGGTCGTACAACAGGGTATGAGTGTTGAGAGGGGCCTGGCTAGGAGGTACCATGTTGATAGGGCTACTGTTGAGGAGCCCCACAGCGGGGTAGCAGGGGTTCCAGGTGAGGCTTTAAACGCTACAGCAAGGGAGAGTAGGGATGCTAGGAGAGCATACCTAGACATAATAGCAGAGGGGCCTTCTAGGATAGTAAGGCTACTAGGCGAGGCTAATAGGGTGCTCGAGTCAAGGCCGAGCCTTGAGGAGTACATGGAGGGTGTGAGGGTTGAGAGGAGGGGTAGCCTGGTAGGCCTAAAACCGTACTACTACCCGGTAAGACCTTCAAAGCAGATGCTAAAGGCTATAGAGGATCTAGCAAGGTTCAACCCGACAAATGAGGTGGAGCTAGCACTAGCACCAAGCCTAGGGCCCAGGACGTTGAGAGCCTTAGCGCTAATAGCTGACCTCATATACAGGGTGCCAACGAGCACAAGAGATCCTGTAACACACCCACCAAACCCATTCATATACGCGTACGCTGTAGGAGGAAAGGATAGGGTACCATACCCGTACGATAGGAGGACAGCGGAGAAAGTCATACTAACCCTAGAGGAGGCTGTGAACAGAGCTAAGCTAGGTGATAGGGAGAAGCTGAGAGCACTACTGAGGTTGAGGAGGCTCCTCCCGGAGCTCAAGTAGTATGGGGCCCGGGCCGGGATTTGAACCCGGGACCTCCGGGTCCACAGCCCGGCGCTCTAACCAGCTGAGCTACCCGGGCCACCCTCCTGATAGCTGGTCTGGTTTAAACCTAAAATAGCTTATAGCCTAGGGTATGGAATCTCCTTGTCTACAGCTCTTATATTAGGTTTCAACTCAACACCCTTACCTAGGTGGTCTCATCTATGGTTAGGGTTTACACTATTGATAGTACGCCTGAGGGTGAGGGTATAGTCTCTGTTTACCTTGTTGTTGGCGACCGCTACTCAGCCCTAGTAGATGCCGGCCCCTCCAACGGCTCCTCCCGTGTCCTGGAGTTTGTTAGGAGGCTTGGTTTGAGTGTCGACTACATTGTTTTAACCCACGTCCACATAGATCACGGTGGTGGTGCTGGAACCCTATCGGGAGCTCTAGGCTCTAGGGTTCTAGTCCACCCTCGTGGTTTAAAGCACATCGTGGATCCCAGCATCCTCTGGGAGCAGTCTAGGCAGGCTCTGGGGCCTGTGGCCTTCTACTACGGTGAGCCCACCCCCGTTGAGGAGTCCAGGGCTCTCCAGGTTGAGGATGGCTTCACCCTAGACCTGGGTGGTGCTACGCTTAAGGTAATACACACTCCTGGGCATGCAAGCCACCATATGAGCGTTTACCTTGTAGAGGAGGGTTTAATGTTCACAGGTGACTCCGCCGGGGTGGTCGTCGATGGGGTCGTTAGGGTTCCAACAACACCCGCTCCCTTCAAGCCTAAGCTCTATCTCGCGAGCCTTGAGAGGATGATCTCTGAGAGGCCCGGGAGGGTTGCAGTAGCACACTATGGTGTTGTCGAGGACGGCTTGGGGTACCTTAGGTGGCATTTGGAGGAGATGAGGTTATGGCTTGACGAGGTTTCAAGGATAGTAGCGATGGGTGTAACGGATCCCGTGAGTGTAGCTGAAAAGCTTGCCGAGAGGCTTGAAAACGCTAGGATAGCCAGGAGCTCTAGGATAGCACACCTCTACTATAACACGGTAGCGGGTATCACGAGAGTAGTCCTAGACGGGGAGTGGCCTTAGCTTACATCAAACCACGTTACCCAAGCTCAATAGCAAATTTAAGCTTGTAGTCTGGTAGCCTCACCTGGTGGCTTGGGGTGAGTGGAGAGCGTAGAAGGCTACTCCTGGTCGTTATATCACTGCTTATAGTCTTCACGTTGTTCATGGGGGTTCTGGCGTACTCGCTCATGAGAGCCTACGCTCAGGCTAGACCCTATGTTGCCCTCGTAGAGCTATCAGGTGTTATCGACTACGAGAGACCCCTCCTTGGAGGGGCTATAACACCTAGGGATGTGAGGGAGGTGTTCGATATCGTTAAAAACGACCCCTTCGCTAAGGCCATCGTCCTAATCGTTAACAGCCCTGGTGGTACTGCTGCTTCATTCGAGGTCTACGAGCTTGTTAGAGAGCTATCCCGTGAAAAGATTGTAGTAGCCTATATCACCGGTTACGGCACATCAGGCGGTTACCTTATAGTGCTTCCAGCGGATGAGATTGTAGCTCACCCTACAGCTTTCGTAGGCTCTGTAGGGGCTATAGCTGTCATAGTAAGCTATAAGGGTTTAATGGATAAGCTTGGTATCAACGCTACAACAGTTAAAAGCGGTGATTTAAAGGATATAGGTAACCCCTACAGGGAGACTACATCAGACGATATAGAGGCTGTGAGGAGGCTCATCAGCGGTGTTGCGGGCGTGTTCGCAGAGAAGGTTAGAGAGCATAGGGGTGGTAAGATTAGAGATTACAGGGAGATTCTTAGAGCAGGGGTCTACACGGGGGTTGAAGCTGAGAGGCTGGGACTCGTAGATATGGTTGGCACGCTGGAAGACGCTATAAGGAGGGCTAGGGAGCTAGCAGGGCTCCCCGGGGATGCACCAGCCCTATGGGTTGAGAGGAGGGTTTCACTCATAGACATACTGCTGGGTAGGACTAGCATTACAACCCCCATGGGTGGGAGGGAGCCTCTAGCCGTAGAGGTACTCCTAATGTGGCCTATCCCAGCTGAGTTAGCAGGTAAAACCCTAATCGTGGTAAGCTCCGGGGGGTAGAGGTGGGTGAGCTACATACTAGCTTACAAGATGCTCTTAAGGCTTAGATGGGGGCCCCTAGCTTTAACCCTAGTGAGCATACTACTAATACTCATGGTCACAGGTGTTCTAGCGTCGGTTCAAAACAACTCGATCTACTCGACAGAGGAGATCGCCAGATCACTACCACTACACTACACAGTAAGCCTCCATGTAGCCCCCGTGGGAGGGGATCTCGGTAGGTTGGTAGAGTTGCATAGGGAGATGGTAGGGTTAAGGGAGAGGCTTAGAGTGGGGATAGCGGATAACGTGGTTTTACTAGTTCAAGCCTCACTTGGAAACATGACGGAGGTAGGGTTGCCAGGGTTAGAGGGTGAAGCTCCTCAAAGAACCCCAGTACAGCCTATCCTCGTAGCCTCCCCCGTCAAGCCTACCATAGGATCCCTTTATGGGGGTATGGCTGGGGTTAGGGTGGTTGAGGGGTACCCGGCCCCTGGTAGTCTTGGTTTAAACGATGTGCTCGTTAAGTCCGGTCTAAGAGAGGGGTTACTAAGGCTGGTTGAGGGGCTGGGTGTTAGGTTTAACGATACGTATACCTTCACCTGCGATACGATACCACCATGCCCCCTAGTCCTCCTGGAGCCGGTGCTCCTAGAGCACGTTATCCTAAGTAACCCCCGGGGTTTTGCTGAGCTCCAGTATACTTACATGGTTAACTTCAGCTTGGGTGCCTTCACGGTTCTAGTCCCGGAGTCCGTGGTCGAGGCTAGTAGGGAGTATGAGGGGCTTGTATCCAGGGTTCTAGAGGATGCTCTTGGGGTTAAGTTGTTCGAGGTGCGAGAGGGCATGGGGGGTTTCGTTAGAATCTCTGTAACCCGGTCTCAGGAGGTAGACTATAGGGGTCTCACTGTTAGGATTACCGTCACCGGTAGTAATAGCGTGCTAGCCTCCACTATCTCAGCGTTCTCGGGAGCTTTCATCCTAGTCTCAGCCTTCATACTCTCCCTCACGCTCCCAGTCGTGGTTACATCGTGGATACTAGCTAGAGCTGTTGGGGAGCTTGTAGCATACGATGTTAGGAGGTTTGTAGCCCTAGGCCTCATCAGGGGCCTACCTCTTAGGAGCTTCACAGTGGGCTTCGCACTCTTATCTCTCACTGTATCCGCTCTAGCTGTCATCACATCACTACCCCTACTAAGGGTTCTTGTGGAGGTTACAGCTCGTTTAGCCATGGGGAGGGTTTACTACACGCCACCTCTACTGGATGTAGGTTACATCCTATCAGCTGTTTTCATGGCGCTCACAATCTCAGCTGTCGTTTACCTCAAGGTTAGGGGTATGCTTAGAGGCTTCACAGACCTAACACAGGCTTCGAGATCATACCTCCAGGTCGAGCATGGGTCTTGGAGGCCTAGCACCTCCCTAACGATACTCTTCGCTCTAAGCTCGTTCAAGTACGTGCTCTGGCTAACGGGTATCAGTGCTACGGAGCTTGTTAGGCTTGCATCAGGTGTGCACCCGCTTCTAGTAGTTGTAGCGGTGTTCTACGTGTTAGTGGACTTCTTCGTAGGCTTCATAGCCCCAGTAGTCATACCATACTATCTAACACTACTCCTACTCTCAAGGGAGGGTTTCATGAGGTGGGTTACAGGGGTTACAGCGGGGGTTGTTGGTGGTGGTCTAGGCTACCTGGTGGGCTCAGCTATCCCAAGGGTATCCCCTAGGTTTAGCTCCCTCACAGCCTCCATAACATTAACACTATCGTTCGTCGTGGCAGCCGCGATCATAAGGGCTAGTGTTAGCGAGTGGTATAACGTGAACTCCCCGGTTCTCGCTGGTAGAGCTGATTTCGGCTCAACGTTCTTCAACGTAATGGCCCTCTCCATGATGTTCTACTCGTACACGGCCTTCACCCTCCTATCAGGCTTCATCCTCATATCATCTGTTATGGTGGGCTACACTCTGTTTAAGAGCTTAGAGAGGGAGCTTGCAATCCTCAAGACACGTGGTGTACCACTAGGGGGGCTCGTTAGGTTCACGTACGCTCAGGTTCTAGCCTTAACCCTAGTCTCGATCCTCCTATCACCTCTAGGCATCATATCAGCTAAGGGGTTCGTAGAGACCTTTGGGAGCGTGTTCTCAGGCCCCCTAGCGGCTAGAGGCCTCACACCCCCTAGTCTTACGATAGACTCTACAGGTGTGCTCGTCGTGCTACTAGGCGTATCTCTAAGCCTAATAGCACCACTGGTGCTATTAACCCACATGTCTAGGAGGCTTAGCATAGAGCTGGTATCGAGGGTGTAACTGGATGGCCTTCCTGAAGGTCTTAGATCTAGTTAAGATCTACGGCTCGGGCGAGAACGCTGTGCAAGCGCTTAGAGGTGTATCCATGGAGGTTGATGTTGGCGAGGTTGTAGCCGTTATGGGGCCTAGTGGTTCTGGTAAAACCACCCTACTCAACATAATAGGTGGTGTTGATAGGCCTACAGCCGGTAGTGTCATAGTCAACGGGGTTAACATTGTTGGTCTAAGTGAGGAGAAGCTTAGAGAGTATAGGCTTAGGAATGTCGGGTACATATTCCAGTTCTTCAACCTAATACCAACGCTTACAGCCTTGGAGAACGTGGTAGCACCAATGCTAGCAGCAGGGGTACCGTACAGGGAGGCTCAGGCTAGGGCTAGGAGTCTGCTTGAAAGCCTAGGCCTCAAGGGTAAGGAGGGGAGGTTCCCTGAGGAGCTTAGTGGTGGTGAGAGGCAGAGGATTGCTATAGCTGTAGCTCTAGCGAACAACCCCAGGATGATACTAGCTGATGAGCCCACAGGGGAGCTGGACATTGTTAACGCTGAGAAGGTTGTAAAGGTGCTAGTAGGGCTGGCTAGGGAGGGGAGGGTTGTCATAATAGCAACACATGACCCTAGGGTTGCAAGGCTAACTGATAGGATATACGCTTTAGAGGATGGGAGGGTAACGGGTGTGTATAAGCCGGAGAGCTTGGGAGCCCCTATGGCTGTAGTGGAGGTTCAAGTGGAGAGGCTTATGGTCGAGTACTTGAGGAAGCGTATTGAGGATCTAAGGTTGGAGGCTAGAATGCTAGAGGAGGCTTTCAGGAGAGGTGAGCTAAGCTCGGAGGAGTACGTGGATAGGTACACTTCTATAAGGGACTCTGTGAAGGCCTTGGTTGCAGAGCTCTCAAGACTAGGGGCTGTTGTTGAGGCTACAAGTGTTGGGAGGAAGGAGGTTGAGGGTTAGAGCCCGGCTTCCCCCACCACTACAGCTTACTTCTTGTACTCCTCTGGTAGCGCGTCTATCAGTGCTCTAACAGCTTCAACGCTCTTCAGGAACCCCTGTTTCTCCTCATCGTTTAATGGGAGCTCTATTACCCTCTCTACACCCTTCCTACCTAGTATTACTGGTACCTCTGCTACAACATCCCTCACGCCATACTCTCCATCCAGGTATATGCTTGCTATGAACATCTTCTTAGCATCCCTCTTTATAGCCTCAGCCATCAACACCAGACCCGCTCCTGGAGCGTAGTTGCTACTATAGCCCCTTAGCTTTGTTATCGTAGCTCCAGCTTGTACAGTCTCTCTAACAACCTCCTCTACATCCTTTGGTGAGAGTAGCTGTGTTAAGGGTACACCGCAGACTGTTGAGAGCCTCGGTACAGGGTACATCGCCTCACCATGCATCCCTATGACTATAGGTGTTATGGATGAGGGGCTTATCTTAAGCTTCCTAGAAGCGTAGTATGCTAGCCTAGCTGAGTCTAGGACACCGCTAAACCCTATAACCCTCTCCCTAGGGAACCCTAGCTTCTTGTACATAACGTAGACCATTGCGTCCAGGGGGTTGGTGGTCATGATGACTATGGAGTCTGGAGCATACTGCTTTATCTTAGAAGCTATATCAGCTACGATTGCAGCGTTATCAGCTAGAAGCTGCTCTCTAGTCATACCAGGCTTCCTAGGCTTACCAGCGGTAACAAGGACTATATCACTACCCCTTATAGCGCTGAAATCCTCTGTACCAATAATCTCCACGTCGATACCCAGGGTTGAAGCTGCATGAGCTAGGTCGAGGGCCTCTCCTTGAGCAAGACCTGGCACTATGTCTACGAGGACGAGCTTGTCATCAAGACCCCTGAGGAGGGCTATGAGGGCTGTAGCAGTCCCAACCCTACCGGTCCCGATAATGGATATCATAGCACCACACCATAACTAGAGGTTCTAGCCCAACCCTAATATTTCTAACTATTCCTTACATATACATACATGCAGTTCGCTACCATGTAACGTAGGTTACCCTGACACCCCTACTAGCTTCATCAATCCTCCTCCAATCCTCGTAGCTAAGCCTCCATCCCGTAGCTCCAGCGTTCTCTTCAACCTGCTCTGGGCTCTTAGCACCAGGTATTGGTACGATCACATCACTATATTGTATTAACCAGTTTAAAGCCACCTGGGCTGGGGTTTTACCGTACCTCTCCCCGATATCCCTTAATAGTTTTACGAGCTCCAGTATCTTAGTGTAGTTGTCTGGATGGAATAAGGGCTCGTTGACCCTTAGATCCTGGAATTTCCCTAGATCCTCTAGCCCGTACTTCCCTGTTAGGGCTCCTTTCGCTAGAGGGCTCCAGGCCATTACAGTCATGTTAGCCTCCTCAGCGTAGGGTATATGCTCTTCCTCAGCCCACCTCTCCACGAGGTT
>JAPYWV010000008.1 GCA_028276165.1 Acidilobaceae archaeon | reverse complement strand
CCCGTCATAGTAGATCCTAGGAGGTTAGAGCTAGTAGACCCTGTTACAGGCGAGAAGTACGACCCCCTACTTGAAGGCGAGTTTGAGGTAGAGCTTGTCGACGGTAGGAGGGTTAAGGTTAAACCAGTATTCCAGCTCCTCAAAGAGCTTGTCTCAAGGGATTACACGCCAGAGAAGGTTGCAAGGATCATCTCGCCTAAGCCGGAGTGGGCTCCGAAGTACGTTGAGATAATCGAGAGGCTGGCAAGGGAGATAGCTACCATTAAACCCGTAGCGGTAATATATGGGGCTAGTAACTGGCAATGGTATAACGGTGATCTTAAGGGTAGAACTCTAAGCCTACTAGTAGCCCTAACAGGGAACATAGGTAAGCCTGGAGCAGGCATATCAACGTATGCTGGTGTCTTCAAGATAAGATGGCCTATGTGGAGTTGGTGGGGTTACGATAAACCACTAACACAGATCAGGGGGCAACCGGCCACGAGGAGGCCGAGATGGCTTAACTGGAGTGTATTCCTAAACTACGAGTATAGGCAGACGGACGAGTGGAAGAAGTATCGTAGCCCTGAGGTTCCATGGCCTGAGAAGGGTGTGAGAGCCCTCTTAATACAATGGTGGAACCCCTTCGATCAACACAATAAGGCCCTCATACTCACTAGGAAGGCTAAGAGAGAGCACCCTGAGCCTCTAGACTTCATAATGACAACTGAGATACAGTGGACTACGAGTGTAGAGTACTCCGATATAGTGTTACCAGCGGCAGCTTGGTTTGAGAAGTACGAGCTAACAGTCACACCAATACACCCATACGTTTCCATCACGCAGCCAGCTCATGAGCCTTTATTCGAGTCTATGCCTGAGATCTGGATATTCAAGGAGGTAGCTGTGAGAACCTCTAGAATCATTGCGAAGGAGTGGGCCGACGATGAGGTTGAAAGGTTACTTGGTTTAACGAAGGACGAGCTTGTTAAACTAGCTGAGATGTACTACCCAGATCCGGAGCTCCAGAGACAGGAGGAGGAGGCTCGGAGGGCTGGTAGGTGGAGTCTAAGTCTAGCTAGAGAACTAGCGTTCAAGGCTTCTGAGAAGGCTATCGAGTTGATACTAGAGGATGGTAGGAGTGTTACGTGGGCTGAAGGTGTAACAGCTAAGCTCACTGAGGGTATGACTTTAGAGGAGCTTAAGAAGAGGCCCATGAGGTTAAAGTTTCCAACACCTGGTCATAGGCAGATACCATTCTGGGTTCAGATTAACCAGAGGGTTCCATTCCCTAATGCAAGCTACCCACACCCCTTACCGGCAACAGGTAGGTTTGTGAAGAGTGGTAGGATAGAGTTCTACAAGGATGAGGATGCATTCATAGACCTTGGCGAGGAGCTCCCTGTGCATAAGGATCCATTTGAGGAGAGCTTATTCAAGTTCTACCCTGAGGATAGGGGTAAGTATGACCTCGTGTATCTTACTGAGAACAGCCCGTACAGGGTACACTCAACTCATAGTAATAACGCTATGATGTTAGCCCTCCAGGACTACAAGCCTAAGATATACATGAACCCTGAGACTGCCGAAAAGCTAGGTTTGAAGACTGGAGATTACGTTGAGTTGTACAACAGGTTTGGTAGGGTTAGAGGCTACCTTGTAGTAGATCCAACGATACACCCCAAGGTTGTAGTATTCTATCAGGGTTGGTGGAGGAGGTATACTGATGGAACCCACTACAACTCACCAAACTACCCGTGGATTAAGCCAACGGAAATCATATACTTCACGCCAGGCGTTTGGGAGGTTACCACGAAGTGGAATAACACCCTAGTTGCTGTTAGGAAGGTGGAGGCCTAGGAGGTGATGGTGTATGCCTAGGTATGCTATGGTAATAGATCTTAACAGGTGCACAGGCTGTAGAACCTGTATGGTAGCATGTGCTATGAAGAACGGCCTACCACCAGGCATGTTCTGGACTATTGTCACATGGGCTTCATACGATGTTAAACAGGCTGATAGGAGGGGTTCCGGTAGCTACCTACAAGCTCCAATGCTACCACTCCACAATATATGCAATCACTGTGATAACGCTCCATGCGTAAGGGTATGCCCTGTGGGTGCAACGTACAAGAGGGAGGATGGGATTGTGCTGATAGACTATGAGAGGTGTATAGGCTGTAGGTACTGTATATCAGCGTGCCCCTACGGTGTCAGGGTGTTCCTATGGGAGGATCCCGGAAGAACCCTTGGTGATGGTCTACGTAAGGTTAAATCACCATACCCCTACAAGGCTGGTGAGGATAAGATGGCCGAGCCAGGCTACATCTACGGTGACCCTGTGGAGTACAGGGATAGGGGGAGGCTTGTCCACACATCGGTGCTAAAGCTGAGGAGGGGTATTGTAACTAAGTGTACTTGGTGTGTTGAAAGGGTGGATGGGGGTTTGAAGCCCGTCTGCGTTGAAGTATGTGTTGGTAGGGCTAGGATCTTCGGTGACCTGGATGACCCGAATAGCGAGGTTTCACAAGTGCTTGCTAGGAAGAATGCTGTTAGAAGGCTTGAACATCTAGGTACGGAGCCGAAGGTCTACTACATACCTAAGACTAACTGGCCTAAGGTGCTTGAGTGAGGTGATGCGGCGATGGCCTCCCTCATGAAGACCTTTAAACCCTTAGAGCTAGGGGTCATGGGGATCCTGCTAGCCCTAGCTGTGGTAGGCCTTGCAAGCTGGGGTTACCAGTTATCCCAAGGTCTTATAGTAACTAATATGAGGAACATATTCCCATGGGCTCTCTACATTGCAACCTTCGCCTTCCTAGTTGGTACTGCTGCAGGCGGCCTCATAGTATCATCTCTAGTATACCTACTCAACATTAGGGAGCTTAAGCCCCTAGCCCCTCTAGCCTCTCTAACAGCCCTTGTTTTCGTCCTAGGAGCTATGGCTATGGTGCTACCGGATTTAGGTAGGCCTGAGAGGATATACAATATAATCCTACACCCCAACTTCACATCACTACTAGTATGGGATTTCATAGTGCTAGTGACGTACGCTATCCTCTCAGCGATCCACGTCTACATAGGATGGAGGGTTTACGTTGCTAAGCACAGGGGCCTACCGGAGGCTGAGGTAGCTAGGGTGGAGGAGGAGAGCTATAGATGGGGTAGGATGCTAGCACCAATATCGCTACCATTCGCAGTCCTCATACACACTGTAACAGCGTGGATTTTCGCTGTAAACGCTGGAAGACCATGGTGGTATGGGGGTTACCTAGCACCAAGCTTCATAGCGGCAGCTCTCGTAAGCGGCTCAGCAGTGGTAATACTAACATCGCTGGCACTCTACGGCTTCAGAGAGGATCTAAGGCAGGCCTACAACACCATGATGAAGTTCCTCGGTATAAGCATAGCCGTACTACTATTCCTAATATACCAGGACTACTTCGTGAGATGGTGGTGGGGTGGGGAGGAGCACGCAATACTATCAATACTCTACGGCAGGCTCTGGCCTACAACCATCCTAGGAGAGCTCCTAATACTACTGGTAGCCTTCGCTCTAGCAGCTAGGATGAGAACAGCTACAGGTGCAACCTTAGCATCAGCGCTAGCTCTGGTCGGTGTATACGCTCATAGATTCAACCTCATGGAGCCAGCTTACAACGTACTAGTAAACAAGGTTCTCATGCCAGGCTCAAGCGAGCCAATCCCCGTACCAGTAGTCCTAGGCGATATGAAGCACGAATACTGGCTATACACCTACTGGCCCTACATACCATCACCTGTAGAGTTCATAATAACCATTGGGTGGCTTGCAGGTATAACCTTCACGTTATACCTACTAGCCAAACTTCTCTTCGGAAGGTAGTAGGCTTGCAGGAGGAGATTAAAGCAATCCTATACCTCTTCTCCCTTCTTTTTTACACACCTACCCCCAACTCCCTAGAGGAGGCTCGGAGGATAGCATCTAGTATAGGTTATAGGGCTTTAGAGGAGCTCTTAAACACTGTGAGCTACGAGGACTTGTTAAGGGAGTACACAAGAGCATTCCACGGAGGCCCTAGAGCTGGGGCGTGCCCGCCCTATGAGAGCTTCTACCGCGAAGGCCTAATCTATGGGGATACGAGTGTAGCAATAGCAAAGCTTCTAGGAGAGAGGGGCTACAAGCTAGCAGTCGAGGGGGAGCTAGCAGACCACATAGCGGTAGAACTGGAGCTAGCAAGCTTAACACTAGACAGGGAGATCATAAGAAGGTTGAAAGAATGGGTGCCAGAGCTACGTAAATGCCTTGAAACGAGATCACAGTTATACGCAAACCTAGCGGGGAAACTAGAGGAGCTCCTAGAACAGCTATGAAGGCCCCCGCGAGCTTCGATGAAACCCACAATGTAAAAGCTAAATAGCCTAATGAATTCTACCATAGTAGTGGTGTTAGGCATGGGCTCTAAAAGAGTTTCAATTAGGATTGAGCAGGAGATATTAGATGCTGTAGATGCTCTTGTTAGACTAGGTATCTTCAAGTCTAGGAGTGAGGCTCTTAAGACTTTAATCAGAATAGGTCTTAGTAGCGTAGGAGATGTGGTTAATGTTGTGAAGATAAGTGAGAGGCTGTTTGAACTGGAAAGAACACTCGGCTACATACCTGTTAGGTTAGACGGGGGCTTTAAAGATCTTATGGAGATGAGGGAGAGGTTCTATTGAGCTACATAGATACGAGTGTGATGATACTAGCCTAGTAAACGTTGGAATCAGTGATAGAACTACAGTTGTGGTAATGGGTAAGTATGATGTAATTTACACCTACGATGCTTGGCAAGCTGCTAGTGCGATATCCTACCATCATAAGACTGGAGGACATATGTCCTTAAAGTCTCGTAGCCAAGGTTCCTCTACTACCCAGCAGTCGCATCTCTACAGTTCCTCTCTCTATCCTCACGTATTAAGGAGACTACCTCCTCGTCACTTATATGAGAGGTTCTCCTACTGAGATCCTTAACTTTCTCTTCAAGCTCGTTTAGCACGTGTTTCCTCACCTCCTCTTCAAGAGCTCTCCTTATGATGGGGCCTGGCTTAATACCATACCTATCTAGCAGTTCCTTCAACTTCCTAGGGATCTTAGCTGAGACGGTCACGTAGTCCCTGGTCACTGCTAACCACCTACCTCTACACCCCCTGTTAACCTCCTATACATGGGGTTTAACTGTGCTTGAAGCTACCTCTTTGACCTTGTTAGGGTCTAGGTGGTTTGATCGAGTGGTTTAGGGTTTGAGGTCTCAACGTGGAGTCTTGGTTAGCTTCTCACCTCTCTTACTATGTGGTCTACTATTATTCTTGCTATGTTCACGCCTGTTGTCTTGACTAGTGCTTTGAACTCTGGTACTACGTTCACCTCGTTTACATAGTAGCCTTCGTCATCGTACACTATGTCTACTCCCGCTATGACAGCTCCTATTGTCTCAGCTGCTTTTATAGAGAGCTCCTCGACCTCCCCCTCCGGCTTGTACGGCCTTGTGCTCCCTCCTAGGGCTGCGTTGCTCCTCCAGTCTCCCTCCGGCCCTATTCTCTTCATGCATGCTGCTATGCTCTCTCCTACCACTAGACACCTTATGTCCTGTCCTAGCCTTGCCGGCTTCTGGATCACGTGTACTCTTAGCTGTGGTGCCCCCATTAGCCTCCTGTGGTTGAACACCTGCTCCGCCACCTGGGGGTTCTTGACCAGCGATACCAGCCTACCCCAGCTTCCCACCGGTGGTTTATCTATGTAGGGGTACTCTAGCTTCGACATGGCGTCCCCGAGGCTAGCTCCATCCAATGCTATCATCGTCCTGGGTATCCTTATCCCCGCTTTTGCCAGCATGGCGTACGATAGTATCTTGTCGTGGCCTAGGATCAGGGATCTAAGGTTGTTTACAGCTACACCTCCAGAAGCCTCGGTTACAGCTGCAACGTATACGCTATTGTAGGCTGACACGTTCCTCACAAGCACCAGGGCCCCGTTGAGGCTGGGCTCCGGTATCCCCAGTAGCTTACAGCTATCCACTATGAAGGGCTCCAAACCCCTACTCCTAAGCTCCCTTATTAGGAGCTCCTCCTCAACCCTAACTACGTCTAGGGAGACTCCTACGGTTTTAGGAGCGTTTCACCCCACCTCCACCTCTCTCAACGCTAGAAGCTTTACTATGTTGTAGTAGACCTCTATGCCTGTCATGTACTCCTCCAAGCTTATCTCCTCGAAGTCGGTGTGGGAGAGTTCAGGCCTACCAGGCCCTATCTCAACGATGTTACCTGTTATACTAGATAGTAAGGTCATATCGCTGGTCCCAGCCTTGTAGACTATCCTAGGTTTAAGCCCTAGTTTTAGTAAAGCTCTTACAGCAGCCCTTACAGCAGGGTTGTTGGGGCTTGTTCTAAATGGTTCTACGCACTCCTCCAGGCTCCACCTACAATCATATGCTCTAAGTAACCCCTCAAGGGCCGTCCTTAGGCTACCCGAGCTCCCCCCAATTGGGATCCTTATGTTGAAGATAGCTGTAGCCCTCTTGGGCACCACGTTGAGCTTACCCCTACTACCGCACTCTAGGTAGACGGGGGTTACAGTGTAGTCCTTCAAGCCCCCCTCCAGGGATTTAACTATATCGATTAAATCCATGCAAGGTGACCTGTAGAGTTGGGGGTTAGCTGTGTGGCCACCGCTACCAGTGCACTCTACTAGAAGCCTACAACTACCCCTACAGCCTACCACTACACCGTTAAGACCCGTGGGCTCACCTACGACAATGTAGTCGGCCTTAACCCTCCCCACTATATGCCTAGCCCCATGGCTAGGCCCCTCCTCGCCTACGAGTGCTGTTAGCACAACCTTCAGGTTTGAAAGGTCAAGGTGTCTTGATGCAAGATAGGCTGCCATGGTCATGGCCGCTAGGGGGCCCTTAGCGTCCACAGCCCCACGTCCGATAAGCTTTCCATCCTCAAGCCTAGCCTCCAGGGGCTCATCAATGGTATCAATGTGGCTTGCTAGTAGTAGGGTTTCACCCCCGCTTCCAACCTCGGCTACGAGGTTTCCAACCTCGTCCACTGTAACCCTGTCGAAGCCCAGCTTCTCAAGGTAACCCCTTAGAACCCCTACAGCCCCCTCCTCCTTGAATGTGGGGCTGTAGGTTTCAACCAGTCTTACCAGGAGCTCTACCGCTAGCCTCCTCGTCGATGCATCTAGCAAGAGCCTCAACCCCCCATTCTATGTCATCGACCGTTATCATGTAAGGTGGTAGTAATCTCACAACAGTACTCCCGGCCTTGAGTACGAGTAGTCTCCTAGCCTGAGAGCATTTTATAACACCTGTAGGTAGAACCCTCAGCTCAACCCCAAGCATTAACCCTAAGCCTCTAACACCCCTCACGATCCTGGAATCCCTAAGCCTTGACTCAAGCTTATCCCTTAACATTGCCCCGGCGGTCTCGGCCTTCGAGACAACGTTATCCTCTATTAGCACTTCAACAGAGGCCTTGACTGCAGCGCATGCCAGGGGGTTACCTCCATAGGTTGACCCGTGATCTCCAACATCGAGCTTCGAAGCCACATCTCCCCCCACGGCTACAAGGCTGACAGGGAACCCTCCTCCAATAGCCTTACCAGCTACGAGCACGTCAGGTTTTATGTTGTAGTGTTGGAAGGCCCACACCCTCCCGGTCCTCCCAAAACCTGTTTGAACCTCGTCGATTACGAGGAGAGCCCCAACCTCATCAACCCTCTCCCTCAGGGCTTTAGCGAACTCCAGATCAGCTGGTATAACACCCCCCTCCCCCTGGACTAGCTCTACGATAACGGCAGCCGTCTCCCCATCGATCACCTTAAGACTCTCCACGTCGTTAAACGGTATAACCTCAACACCGGGCACCAGGGGCTCGAACCCCCTCTTATACTTCTGGGATCCTGTTACAGAGAGGGCCCCCATAGTCCTACCATGGAAGGAGTTTGTGAAGGATACAAGCTTCCTCCTCCCAGTAGCCTTCCTAGCTATCTTCAAGGCTAGCTCTACAGCCTCACTACCACTATTAAGGAGGGCTACGTGGTCTAAGCCTCCTGGTATGACCTTCTCTAGGGCTGATAGCATTTCATCCCTAACCCTAACCCTGAATGATGGTGTAGCCGTCATAACCTCGTCTAGCTGCCTCTTGAGAGCCTCTACAATCCTAGGATTCCTATGGCCTAGGAATGCTACCCCGTGGCCTGTGTGGAAATCCAGGTATTTGTTACCCTCCGCATCCCACACATACTGGGCTTCAGCTCTGGCGATGAGGAGCCCTCTATCCTCGTAGAATCTAAGGTAATTTAACATGGCTACCTCCTCGTGGTGCTAGCCAGGTACTCCACTATCCTACCTGGTAGATCGTAGCCTGTAACAGCCACAGTGTTCCTGAAGTCTGGTACTGCGTTAACCTCGTTAACCAAATACCCCCTCTCAGGGTCCTCGAATACGTCGAGCCCTGCTATCTCCACACCTAGAGTCTCAGCTGTCTTCAACGACAGCTCTCTAAGCTCCTCATCTATTGGGGCTGGCTGGGCCCTCCCACCTCTAGCAGTATTTGTTACCCAGTGGTCGCTAACCCTGTATATGGCGACTGGGACCTCATCGCCTACAACGAAAACCCTTATATCCCTCCCAGGCTTCCTTACAAACTCTTGTATGAGGTGGACTTTGAGGAAGGGGTTGTTCATGTAAACCCTATGCTCTAGTATAACCCTCAGGGTCTCCTCATCCTCAGCTAGGCTAACAAGCCTACCCCAACTACCGTTGATTGGTTTAACAACCACAGGGTACCCGAGCGCCCCTGCAGCCTTCATGGCGGAGCTCTCGCTAAAAGCTATAACAGTCCTAGGCGTGGGGATCCCGGCCTTGGAGAGGAGGGCTAGGGTCCACAGCTTATCGTGAGCCACAACTATAGCCCTTGAGTTGTTAACAACACGAACACCCGTGGATTCAAGGGCTATCGTTGATGATAGAGCGTTAGCGTGACTCAAACACCTCTGAAGGTATACATCGGCTTCTACGGGAGGCCTACCGCTAACAGTTAAAGGCTGGGTCTCAAGGTGTAGGAGCTCCACACGAATGGACCTCTTCCTAGCGGCCTCCAGTATAGCCCTCTCCTCCCACCTAGCAATATCGTATACAAGTGCTATGTTCAAAAGCTACTCTCCCCAATCCTCCCCGATCTCCAGGGGCTTCAATAGAACCCTACCACCGTCGATAACGACTTCCAATGTCACACCACAATCATGCTCTATAACCTCACCGGGCATAACATCATCTGGGAGTAAAGCCTCCCTACCACATATTGGGCACCTAGACTTCACATGCCTCCACCGTGACATTAGGGTTTCTAAGGTTAGAGTATTTAAGCGTTTATGGTGGAATTTCAAGAGAATTACAAATGTAACTCCCAGGTAACCTTTAAAAGCTGTAGTGTTACAGCACACTGGGGGTTTCCGCCTATGACTGTGAGGGTTGGGGTTTTAGGTGGATCCGGGTATACTGGTGGTGAGCTACTGAGACTTCTAGCCTTACACCCCAATGTTGAGGTTACAGTGGTTACCTCTAGGGAGTATGCTGGTAAGCCTATACACTTCGTCCACTTCAACCTTAGAGGCTTCTACAGGGGGTTGAGGTTTACAAGCTTGGACCCCGAGGGCCTCGGTAGGCTTGTTGAGAAAATTGATGTTGCGTTCCTAGCTCTACCCCACGGTGTTAGCCTTAACTACGTCCCCAGGCTCCTGGAGGTCGGGGTTAGGGTTGTGGATCTAAGTGCTGATTTCAGGCTTAGGAACCCTGAGGACTACAAGGTTTGGTATGGGTTTGAGCACCCATACCCAGACCTTCTATCCAAGGCTGTGTACGGGATGCCGGAGATCCATAGGGAGGAGCTCCGGGGAGCGAAGCTCATAGCATCACCTGGGTGTAACGCTACAGCATCGATACTAGCCCTACTACCGTTGGTTAAGGGTGGGGTTATCGACTTGGAGAGGATAGTTGTCGACGTCAAGGTTGGGAGTAGCGAGAGAGGCTCCAACCCAGCCCCTGGGAGCCATCACCCCGAGAGGGAGGGGGCTATGAGGCCCTACGAGGCTGAGGGTCACAGGCATGTAGCTGAGGTTGTGCAGGAGCTGAGCTTGGTGGCTGGGAAACCTGTAAGAGCATCCATGGTCCCACACTCTGTTAGCTCCATTAGGGGTGTTCTGGCGTCAGCACACTCATGGCTTTTAAGGGACCTGGATGACATGGAGCTCCTAAAACTCTACGTTGAAACATACTCCAAGGAGCCATTCGTAAGGATCGTTAAAGGGCTACCACCAGGCTACCCCGACCCAAAGTACGTTATAGGTAGTAACTTCGCGGACGTAAGCTTCGCAGTGGAGAAGAGAGCATCCAGGGTCACGGGGTTCGCGGCCATAGACAACCTGGTCAAGGGGGCAGCAGGGCAGGCGATACAAGCATTCAACATATCAATGGGCTTCGATGAAACACTAGGCCTAAGAATACCCCCATTAAAACCAGCATGAAAGACGCTAGGAGCTTCTCAACACAAGCCTCTCCACATCCCCTATAATCCTCCCAACCCTGACCATCTCATCTCTAAGCTGTTCAACATCGATTATACCCTCATAGAAGGTCTCACCATGAAGAACCCTGAATCTCGCCATATACCTGTCTGCTAACCCGAGCTCCCCCACCTCCCTCACAGATCTCTCTAACTCCTTAAGCTTCCTCCTCCTCTCAAAATGACTCATAGGGGTAACGCCAGTGTAATAAACTATAAGAGCGTTAATAGCCTGAACTACGGCGTTCCACGCTTTCTCAGCAGAATCCCTAATCCCTATAACATCGTTCCTAGCCACAGCCTCCTCGAACTCCCTTAACGCTCTCTCGTAGAGCTCCCTAGCTGACGCTAGTAGGGCTTTAACCACATCCTCGCTCAAAACCAACACCCACCAGTGTACTTCAATGTTACACGAGATTAAAACGAAATTGTACGATCTGTTTCGGGTGTAACGTTTGTGTTTATTAGAGTTTAAGGTAACCCTGTTAACGGTGTTGAGTCTCGCATCCTGAGGGTGGGCTGCGTGCAGGGGGGGCTTTTAGTTGTTAAGGTTGGTGGTAGGGTTCTTACATCCAACCTGGACTCCGTTGTAGGTGATGTTGTTGACCTGTGGAGGGGTGGTTTGAGGGTTGTTCTAGTCCATGGTGGTGGTGATGTTGTTACAGAGTACTCTAGGAGGATGGGTGTTGAGCCTAGGTTTGTTGTCTCACCTGAGGGTGTTAGGAGTAGGTATACGTCGCTTGAGGAGCTCGAGGTATACGTCATGGTTATGGCTGGTAAGCTTAACAAGTGGATTGTATCCAAGATCGTAGGGCTAGGGGGGAGAGCTGTAGGGGTGACGGGGGCTGACGGGCCTACGCTGGTGGCTGAGAGGAGGAAGAGGATAATCGTGGTGGACGAGAGGGGGAGGAGGAGGGTGGTGGAGGGGGGCTACACGGGTAGGATAGTGAGGGTTGAGACGGGGCTGCTCGATAGGCTACTCGAGGAAAACTACATAGTGGTGGTAGCACCTGTAGCAGTGGACAGCGATGGAACGCTATTAAACGTGGACGGAGACCAGGCAGCGCTGAAGATAGCAACGGCCATTAAAGCGGATAAGGTAATACTCTTAACGGACGTTGAAGGACTAGTAGTGGACGGAAGCCTCGTGAGAGAGCTTACATCCCAAGAGGCTAGAAGCATACTACCGAAAATAGGCCCGGGCATGAACAGGAAGATAATAGAGGCTGTAGAAGCAGTAGAAGGGGGGGTACGCGAAATCCTAATAGCAAACGGGCTCCTAGAAAACCCGGTCAAAAAAGCCCTAGAAAACCCGGGAACCAGGATAATCGGAAACCCTTAAAACAACAACATAGACCCTGACAACGCTAATACTCATTAGTACAGCTGATTACAAGAAATCTTAGCGATCCCGGCAATAGACACGGGCACATCTAGCACTATCTCCTAAGCTACTCCCAGTAGAATGACGTTATTACCAGGCCTTCATCCTGGCTTCACGATGCCCTGGTACTCTATAACAATAAAGTCGATTGAATCAACCCTCCTACATCCTATTCCCATAGCCTAGAATTTTCCACAAACAACCAATGTACCTGGCTATGATGAGTAGAGTGATAATAAAGTGAAGTAATAATAAAAAATATAAAGTTCAACCCCAGAGTATAGAATGAGGTGTAGACAGACTGAACCTTAGGATCCCCTTGATAACCGTACTCATCCTAGCTCTCTTAGCTAGCGTGCCTCTTGCTGTATCGATAGCTCTTATCAAGCATAGTCTCGGCCACAGCGTGGAGTATACTTCCAAGGGTGGTAATAGTAGTTGTGACACCTCACCTCTAACTGAGGAGGAGGAGAAGAGAGCTGTTGAGATAGCCTTGTCAGATCCCTTAATCAAGAGCATCTCCAGTAAAGCTAATATCAGTAAGGTTATGTGCTGTCTGTGGGTACAAGATAGGGATGGTTGTAAACTCGGTGCAGATGTAGGGGTAGTTTTCGATAAAACCGTATGGGTTGAGTTAACATACCCTGATAGATTCTTCCTCGAAGATAATGTCACGATTAAAGGCCCCATAAACTCCATAACCGTAACGGTTGATCTAAATAAGAACATGGTTGTTAGCTATAGGACACGAGGTGTGAAGATGAGCGTACCCGACGTCCTCAACCTAGACATGCCTAGGGAAACCCGAGATATCATAGGGAAGGCTGCCGAGCTAGCCTTAAACCATATCAACACTAGGTACTCACACAGGATAGGTAGGAATGTTGGTGAAAAGGAGCTCCATACAGAGGGAATACTAATTCTTAAAAATAAGAAGACATGTGCTATATGGTTTGAAGTAGTTATACCTAAAGGTGATGTTGAGGATAAAGGGCCTTTTAAGGTTAGAAAGATTGATATAATCATTGTGACCCTAGATCCATGTGCTGGTTTGAAGAGAATCAAGTCAGAGTATATAGCTGATGTTGAGGAAGTTGTTGAACTTAGAGTTAAAGGTGATTAAAGATGCGGGTAAACAATGTAGTGGTAGAAACTATGATGGTGATATTAATGGCGTTTCTTGCACTACACACTCCAATAGCATGTCTCGGCCCCGCTACATCGGACAACTTTGGGTTAGCCTGGCTGTATGAAGATCAATTTTATAACTGGGATTTCAACGATACCCGTGTTGGTATAAGTACTACAGACTGGCCTATAACTATAGTGTTCTACGGAGATGCTACAAAAGCTAAGGTAGCGGACGCGTTGAGGTGGAGGGGGTATCTGATTCCAGGGTCTTATATGTATGCTCTGATAAACGATAGAGACCCCTACTATGGAACGGACAACTGGTTCTGGGATAGTGACAATGGGCTTAAAAAGTATGAGAGAATATCGCAACCTGTAATGGAATTACTTGCACGTGAATGTAAGGATCCTTACTTAAATAGTACATGGGATGTATTTATCCATATAAGACTCTACGCTAACCCAGATACAGGGTATATCTTCTCCCCTTGGCTGGGTAAATACGTCATAGCTTCGACTCATCTAGACGGCCTCTACATCGGCTTTCTGACAATAGCTGAGGTTTGGAGCGGGTTTTCTTCCTTCGCAGAGTTCAGTGTATATATATCACCTTTAACGATTATAGGGCGCATGCAATAAATCTATACAATGCTGATTGGACGTGTAGGAGGGTAGGAAGCCACTACAATTACCATGATGGATATGCTACATTGATTAAAATCTCGTAATCATAAGGGGTTACTAGGTGGATGTTTATATGAAGCGATTAGCATCCTCTCTTATAATCCTGGTTACCCTTCCTTTAGCATTGTATGAGTACTATTTCATTCCATTATATGTTTTCAGTGCTCCTCTTGAATTCTACTTACTAGGGTATGAGAATTTTCGGTGGGTCTTATGGGCTATCCCTGTAGCGTTACTAGTATACCCTGCGGTTTCCCAAACCCTCATAGTATCTCTGTTGGGTTATCTCGTAGGGGGGTTAACTTCACGTTACAATATTGTTATTGGAGCTCTAGTGTTATCCACAGTTCAGGTGCTTGTCTGCTTCCACGAAGTGTTTGAGCATATGCTCTTGGGTATTAACCCCCTAGCACCGTTAACTATAGCTGTGCTTTTAATGATATGGAGGAGTCTATCTAACCCTAATGCTAGCATTGATCCCCTAGAGTTAATAGGGTTAATGTGGTATGTCTCGTCTAATGAGAACTTCGTATTAAAACTTGCTACCTCCTTGCTCCACATAGCCATCACCTCATTACTTGCTATGATAGTCCAACGTTCAATTGCAAAGCTTAAAGAGGTGGGCTACCTGGATCTTATAATCTCGATATACTTGTGGTTAATCCTGCCATTAAAGCTTCTAGTTTATGCTGTCTACGTCTACCTCATCTACTGGTTCTGGGTGGTAGGGGGTGATTAGCGAGGTCTACATTGGAGGGTTCTCTGGTTTCTAAACTGTTATGGTTTCAGGGGTGCTTATCTTAGTATGTAACTTTGGTTTTACATATGTTAGTGTTTTAAGCTGGTGTGTAACGTTGTTGTTTTGGTGGCTTGGTTTGGTTAGGGTTAGTGTTGCTAGTATTGTTAGGGGTTTGGTTTTTAGCAGGCCTTTTATTAGGGGTTGTCTTGCTGAGGGTGTTGTTAACTATAGTGCTCTAGCTAGGCTTCTTGCCGAGGAGCTCAGGGCTAGGGGTATTAGTGCTTCCCATGGTGCTATTAAGATGGCTTTGGTTAGGATTAGGGAGGAGGTTGTTGAGAGTGAGAGGGAGCTTAGGGCTAAGCTTAAACGTGTTCTAGGCTCTACGGTGTTACAGCTTCAATCCGACCTCGTTGTTGTTACTGTTAGGAAGCATGCTGTAATGGCTAGGATCCCGGGTATAGTTAAGTCCATGGAGATGGCTAGGTTCTTCCAGATACTACAGGGTGTTAACACGTTCACATTCATAGTATCGAGGGAGAACTTGGAGGAGCTCTTGAGGAGCGTTGGGAGGGAGGATGTCGTCGAGATTCTAGAGGACCAGGCCGCAGTTATACTCGTAAGCCCAAGGGATATAGTTGAAACACCTGGGGTTGTAGCTTTAATAGCGTCAACACTCTACGAGAACGACATCAACATAACCCAGATAGTCTCATGCTACAATGACACCATAGTCCTAGTTGACGCTATGAAAGCGTGGGAGGCGTACAGGGTTCTAGAGACGTTGATCAAGTCCATGAGGAGCTAGGTTACCTCCAACCATAGCCTATATTAAAATGTAACACTCTTATTACATTTTCCATGACTCCTGTTTCAGAAAGGCTTTTATTGTGATCCCTCATATATTCTAGCGGTGTCCGGGGTGAGAGTTGTACTAGCCTACTCTGGGGGTCTGGATACAAGTGTTATACTGAAGCTACTCCAGGAGAGGCTTGGAGCTGAGGTTATAACCGTTACCGTTAACGTTGGGCAACCTGAGGATTTCAACGCCATAGAGGCTAAGGCCTACAAGCTTGGCGCTGTAAAACACTACACCATCGATGCTAGGAGGGAGTTTGCTGAAGGCTATGTGTTCAAAGCTATTAAGGCTAATGCTCTCTACGACAACCTATACCCTCTCTCCACAGCACTAGCTAGACCACTGATAGCTAGTAAGGTTGTAGAGGTGGCTCTGAAGGAGGGGGCTGATGCTGTTGCACACGGGTGTACTGGTAAGGGTAACGACCAGATTAGGTTTGATCTAGCATTCAAAGCCCTAGCCCCACACCTTAAGATCATAGCCCCCGTTAGGGAGTGGGGTCTAACGAGGGATTGGGAGGTTGAGTACGCTCTAAAACACGGGATACCCGTTAAGAGCAAGGTTTATAGTATCGATGAGAACCTATGGGGTAGATCGATAGAGGCGGGGCCCCTAGAGGACCCCATGGTCGAGCCACCTGAGGAGGTTTTCGAGTGGACAGTCCCGCCTAGCAAGGCCCCGGATAAGCCCGGGTACGTTGAGATAGGCTTCGAGGCAGGCGTCCCAACGAGCGTTAACGGGGAGGCCATGGACCCGGTGGAGCTCATAACGTACCTTAACAAGCTCGCTGGAGCCCACGGTGTTGGGAGGGTTGATATGATAGAGAATAGGGTTATAGGGTTGAAGAGTAGGGAGGTCTACGAGGTCCCAGCCGCTATGACGCTGATAACAGCTCATAAGGATCTTGAGAGGCTTGTCCTAACCAAGAGAGCCTACGATTTCAAGGAGATTGTTGACATGGAGTGGGCTAAACTAGTATACCAAGGCCTCTGGTTCGAACCACTAAGGGAGGCTTTAGACGCTTTCATAGATAGCATTGAATCGGTTGTCACGGGGACTGTTAGGGTTAAACTCTACAAGGGCGGGGTCTACGTTGTTGGTAGGAGCTCCCCATACTCGTTGTACGACCACGAGCTCATATCATACTTCAAGAGTAGCTTCGACCAAAGGCTGTCCATAGGGTTTATAGAGCTCTACGGGCTACAAGCTGTTAAAGCTTATAGGAAGAAGGCTGGCTTAGCGTAGGTGGCTTCACCATTGGCCTACAGGGAGCCCCTGTTAGGGTTGACGAGGCCCGAGATTGTAAGGTACACCTCGTCTATAGACGATGACAAGCTCATAGTATGTGAGGTTCTAGAGGTGCTAGAGGCTCACGTGTGGGAGCTCGCGGAATCCAAGGTTATACCCTTGGAGCCCGCTACGAGGATAATCTCCGAGATTGAGGGCTTGAAGAGGGATCCCTCTAAGCTCTTCACCTACAACGTCGAGGACGTACACGAGGCTATAGAGGTTTACCTTGGGGAGAAGCTTGGAGTTGAAGCTGGATACCTTGCCCTGGGGAGGAGTAGGAATGATCATGTAGCTGCAGCTCTTAGGCTTAAGGTGGCGAGGCTCCTGGTCGAGGAGGGCTGGGAGCTCCTCAAGTTGAGGAGGATCCTCCTGGCTAAGGCCTTGGAGCACAAGGAGACCCCGATGGTATTGTATACCCACACTCAGCCAGCTCAGGTGTCAACGCTAGCACACTACCTATTGTACGTGGACGAGCTTATAGCAACGTACATGGAGCTCCTACCACCGATAATAGGTGTAACCCTCAGATCCCCCCTAGGTTCGGGGCCCGCAGCTGGGGTTTCAACACCACTAGACAGGGTTAGGCTTGCATCAAGGCTCTTCGGCGACGGCATAGTCTACAATACGTTGTACGCTACAACGAGCAGGGATTTCGCTCTACTAGCCCTAGCCTTCAACGCGAGCCTACTAGCATCCCTATCGAGGGTTGTAGAGGATCTAATACTATTCTCGACACCACAAATAGGGTACTTCAGTATACCAGAGGAGCATCTAGCCACAAGTAGCATTATGCCCCATAAGAGGAACCCTGTTACACTTGAGATAACGAGGGCTAGGGCTTCAGAGCTCCTAGCATCATTTGTAGCAGTAGCTGGGATAATCAAGGGCCTAACGTCAGGCTACAACCTGGACATGCAGGAGGCTAACAGGTACGCGATCAAACCCCTGGTTAAGACTGTGGAGGCTCTAAGAATCCTAGGAGATCTCCTAGGCAAACTGAGGGTTAACGTGGAGAACGTGGTTAGAGACGTTGAAGTATACCCCATCACGCTATCCGACCTAGCGGAGCTCATAGCCATTAAAACGGGTAGGCCCTTCAGGGAGGTTCATAGGGAGATAGCAGGTCTAATCAGGGGGTCTAAGGATGTAGGGGAGGTTTACAGGATCCTGGAGGAGAGGTACGGTGTTAAACTGGATTACAGGAGTGCTATCAGGAGACCTGTGCTAGGCTCCTCCAACCCGGAGGATGTTGACAGGTATGTTGAGAGAGCGTACAACTCCCTGAGATCCCTGGAGGAGGCTTTGGAGAAGTACTCCCACATCACCGGAAGGGGGTGTGGTCATTGAAAAACAGTGGTCTCCCCTACGAGAGCCCATTGGTATCACTAACCTCGCGAGCTTCAAATGGTGACTGCCACCAGAGGATATTGAGAAAGATATTTAAGCTAGGCCTGTAAACCGAGGTAGTGGGTTTTGAATTACGCATCATTGAAGTTGTTAAAGTGTAGGAGTGGGCTGAGAGCTAGGCTACTACTAGCTGATGGCACTAGAGTGGAGGGCTGTGGTTTCGGAGCACAGGATGTAAGGGTAGGAGAGGTTGTATTCGCAACCGGGATGCCGGGGTACACTGAGGCTCTAACAGATCCAAGCTATGCAGGCCAAATACTCATATGGACCCACCCGATGGTGGGATGCTACGGTATCCCTAGCCTGGAGCACTCCTACTGCGGGGTTCCCTTCAACCACGAATCGGATAGAGTTCAGGTCGAGGGCTTCATAGTATCAGAGCTGCCCCCACACAACCACTACCTAAGTGTTACGAGTTTAGCTGAATGGCTTGAGTCTAGCAACGTACCGGGCATGTTCAGGGTTGATACTAGGGCTCTCGTCAAGAGGATTAGGGAGTACGGGGTCATAATGGGGGTTCTAGCGGTGTACCCTGAGGGTGGCGAGGTGGAGTGGGTTGAGCTTGAGAGGAGGTTGAGGAGCTCTGAAGCTTACGATGTAAGGGATTACACGTTGAAGGTTTCACCTAAAACACCCATAGTGCACAGACCTAATGGTAGGCCGAAGGCCAGGATCTCAGTCCTAGACTGTGGTTTGAAATACGGTATACTAAGGGAGCTCCTAAAGAGGGGGTTTGAGGTTACAAGGTTGCCATGCCGGTCTAAGGCCTCTGAGCTCCTAGAGTTCGATGGTATCGTGCTGAGCAACGGGCCAGGTAACCCTGCAATCCTAGGCCACCAGATATCCGTTGTAAGAGATGTAGTGTACTCTGGTAAACCAGTTCTAGGCATATGCCTTGGGATGCAGTTGATATCACTAGCTCTCGGTGCTAGAACGTTCAAGCTAAGGTACGGCCATAGGGGGCCTAATAAGGGTGTCATAGATGTTATGACTGGGAGAAGCTATATCACAACACAGAACCACGGGTACGCCGTTGACGAAGAGAGCCTCGATGGCACGGGGTTGCAGGTCTGGTTTAAGAACATAGATGATGGGACCATTGAGGGGGTTAGGCACGGGAGGCTACCCGTACTAGCCGTCCAATTCCACCCAGAGGGGGGCCCGGGGCCCCTGGATACAACATGGGTCTTCGACCTCTTCGCTAGGATGGTGTCCAGGTTTGGAGACGGTTAGAAAGGTCCTCGTCATAGGGTCTGGGGCTATAAAGATAGCTGAGGCTGCCGAGTTCGACTATAGTGGTAACCAGGCTCTTAAAGCTTTGAAGGAGGAGGGTCTAGAGGTTGTACTAGTAAACCCCAATATAGCGACTATACAGACGAGCTATAAGTTTGCTGATAAAGTCTACCTAGCACCCCTCAAGCCGTGGTCTGTAGCTAGGGTAATAGAGGTTGAGAGGCCCGACGGCATACTAGTGGGCTTCGGTGGGCAGACAGCCTTAAGCATAGGTGTTAGGCTACACGATGACGGTGTTCTAGGCAAGTACGGGGTTAAGGTGTTGGGGACTCCTATCGAGGGTATTAGGAGGGCTCTCTCAAGATCCCTATTCAGGAGGGTTATGGAGGATAACGGTATACCAGTACCCCCCAGCGTGGCCGTCAACAGCCTGGATGGAGCTGTTGAGGCTGCCAGCATGATAGGCTACCCTGTGATGGTTAGGGTTAGCTTCAACTTAGGGGGTGCTGGTAGCTTTGTTGCATGGAGTGAGGATCAGCTGGTTAGAAGGCTTAGAGCGGCTTTCGCTCAAAGCGAGATTGGAGAGGTTCTAGTGGAGAAATACCTACACCATTGGAAGGAGATTGAGTTCGAGGTTGTCAGGGATGCATACGATAATGTTGCAGCCATAGCGTGCTTGGAGAACCTAGACCCTATGGGTGTGCACACTGGGGAGTCCATAGTTGTAGCCCCATGCCAGACCCTCACAGACTACGAGTACCAGCTTTCAAGAAATCTGTCGATAGCAGTTGAGAGAGCTATAATGCTCATAGGGGAGGGTAATGTACAGGTTGCATTGAACCCCAATAACAGCGATGAAGCCTACGTTATAGAGACCAACCCTAGGATGTCTAGGAGTAGTGCTCTAGCTAGCAAGGCTACAGGCTACCCCCTAGCCTACATAGCAGCTAAGCTAGCGCTCGGCTACAAGCTATACGAGATAGTGAACAAGGTCACGGGGGTTACCTCAGCTAACTTCGAGCCAAGCCTAGACTACGTTGTAGTTAAGATCCCGAGATGGGATTTCGATAAGTTCGAGTACGTTGAGAGGAGCATTGGTAGTGAGATGAAGAGCGTAGGTGAGGTAATGGCTATAGGGAGGAGCTTCCTGGAGGCGCTACAGAAGGCTTTAAGAATGCTCGATATAGGCGAGCCCGGCCTCGTAGGGGGCCCCATCTACGAGGATGAATCGATAACACTAGACTACTTGATGGAGAAGCTCAGGCTTAGGGAGCCCTACTGGCCCCTATGGGCTGCCAAGGCGTTCAAGCTAGGAGCCACCGTGGACATGGTCTACGAGGCTACGGGGGTTGACAAGCACTTCCTCAAACAGGTAAGGGAGGCTGTTGAGTTCTACGAGCTCCTGAAAAAACATAGGGGTAGGGCTGGGAGGGAGCTAGCTGAGCTCATAGCGGAGGCTAAGAGGATGGGTTTCAGCGACCTACAGATAGCTAGAGCTCTGGGTGTCGAGGAGGACGAGGTTAGGAGTCTAAGGCTGGGCTATGGCGTAACACCTGTTGTGAAGCAGATCGACACCCTTGCGGCAGAGTGGCCTGCTAGGACGAACTACCTCTACCTAACATACAACGGGTGGGAGCACGATGTTAGCTTTGATAGCGGTAAGCCTAAGATTATGGTCCTGGGTGCTGGGGGGTTTAGGATTGGTGTTAGTGTTGAGTTTGACTGGAGCATAGTAACCTTCTCCGATGAGGCTAGGGGTAGAGGTTACGAGGTCATAGTCGTGAACTACAACCCCGAGACTGTCTCCACAGACTGGGATGTCAATGATAAGCTTTACTTCGACGAGATAACGGTTGAGAGGATCCTAGACATATACGAGCTCGAGAAACCCGTAGGTGTTGTAGCGTTCCTAGGAGGGCAGATATCCAATAACGTGGCTTGGGAGCTTGAGAGGAGGAAGGTTAAACTACTAGGGACACCCGGCTACAGTGTTAACATGGCGGAGAACAGGGCTCTCTTCAGCAAACTCCTAGACGAGCTTGGGATAAGACAGCCTGAGTGGGTTGAGGCCACCAGTGTCTCAGAGGTCCTGAGGTTCGCTGAGAGGGTCGGATACCCCGTGCTCGTTAGGCCAAGCTATGTGCTCAGCGGCTCAGCCATGAGGATTGCATGGTCTAGTGAGGAGCTCCTAGAGTACCTAAGGAGGGCTGCCAAGGTATCCCCCAGGTACCCTGTAGTCGTCTCAAAGTTCGTTGATAACGCTTTGGAGTTCGAGGTCGACGCTGTCGGCGATGGTAGGAGTGCTGTAGGGGTTGTCATAGAGCATGTGGAGCCAGCTGGGGTTCACAGCGGTGACTCAACAATGGTCATTCCGTCTAGGCTCCTACCGAGGGATGCTGTTGTGGAGGCGTGCAGGATCTCCATGGCTTTAAACGAAACACTGGGCATCAAGGGGCCCTACAACATACAAATGCTGTACAGGGATGGAGCTGTCTACGTTATAGAGCTTAACCTAAGAGCTAGTAGGTCTATGCCCTTCTCAAGCAAGGTCACAGGCTACAACCTGATGAGGGCAGCTGTCCAGGCATCACTAGAGGGTAGGATAGGGGATGTTGTTGAAGAGGGTAGGTTTAACCTGCTGAAGCCAACATGGTATGGTGTTAAATCACCGCAATTCTCATGGGCAAGGCTTAGAGGGGCATACCCACACCTAGGGCCTGAGATGAGGAGCGTGGGTGAGGTGGCAACGATATCAGAGGTTTACGAGGAAGCACTACTATCAAGCTGGCTAAGCGTGCAGGGGAACGATGTGCCGGGGGAGGCGCAGCTAATACTAGTCTACAACCCTGATAGATGGGGGCAACAGGAGCTAGAGCTCACCAGGAGGATACTAGAGCAAGCAGGGTACCAGACCATAACACTCAAGGGTATGGAGGTAGGGGACTCGATGGCAGTGGATGAGAGGAGAGCCCTAGAGCTGATAGCCAAAGGCGATGTAGGAATGGTTATAACAACAGGGTACGCTCCAGAGAAGGACTACAAGGTGAGAAGACAAGCAGCAGACCTAAACATACCCCTAGTGCTAAACCACAAACTAGCACTAGAACTAGCAAAAGCCATAAAGGCGGTGAAGAACAAGACGATAACACTGAGAGATATGAGGAGCTACTGGAGAGACTGGAAGGACGTAGTAGACGTAATCTAGAAAGTCTGAGCTCCTACCTCCAACCAGCACAAGGACTTTAAACCCCAAACACTACCTGGAAGCCTTGGAGGCTCGAGCTCTTGCACCCAAAGGTTAAGCTTGTAAACATAGGGCCCTTCGAGGAGGTAGAGGTGGAAGTCAAACCCCTAACGGTATTCATAGGAAGGAATAGCGTTGGCAAATCACTCATAGCACAAACACTATGGGCTCTAGCCACCACAACGCCAGATATGGGTGAATGGTTTAAAGCTGCAAGCCTTGAAGCATCACGGAAGCTCGGCAACCCAGACCCCCTCACAACATTATTAGACGAGATCCGAAGGGGGGGTAGTGTAGAAGATATCCTCAGGAGAACGGTTGAGATCTACATTAAAACAATGCATGAGGGGCTCGCAGCAGGGTTTAGGGAGAGCGTTGAGGAGCTCTATGGAGGCCTGGGCTCGGTAATCAGAGAGGGAGCTGGGGAGGCTAGGATTAGAGTTGATAGTAAGGCCTCAATAGAGTTTAGGATAGAACGGGGTGATGTAAGAGTAGTGGAGTACAAACCCAACATGGAGTTCGTAGACAGAATACATGCTACCACCCCCTACCCTGGGTATCTGACTGTACACCTATACCTATCCGATGATGAGATCTATGAGGTTTACGATGGTGAGGTGCTCTCTGAAGAAGATTCATTTATTTATGCGATAAAAGACCTTTTATCCTACTACATTCTCGATAGCTTTAGGCCATTCTTTAAAGGGTATAAATGGTATAGAGCAGTGCTACCTGATAGTAGGGCTGGTATTACGAGGGTTCTTTTGAGGCCTTATCCTCGTATAGATGTTATAAGGGATGTTAGGGGTGCTGATGGGGGGTACTTGAGCCTCTTCTACGATCTCTCAAGGCTTCTGGCTACCGGGAGGTTCATAGAGGATGTCTGGGTTGTTGCCTCTGAGCTCTTGGAGGAGCTCGGTTGTAAGCCGGAGCCCGTCCGGGAGGCTGGTGTCTACACCGTATACCTGAACATGTGGACTGGTAGGAGGCTCCACTACTCAGAGGCCCCCTCGGGTGTCAGGGAGGCTCTTAGCGTAGCACTAGCTCTAGCCTCACCAGTGCACCGGTTTATCGTGATCGAGGAGCCTGAGGCACACCTACATCCTAGAACTCAGAGGATCCTAGCTAGGTTGATTGCAAGGGCTGTTAACCACGGTAAGTATGTTGTGATGACAACACATAGCGATTTCATGCTCCACGCTCTAAACAACCTCATAGCTGTGAGCGGCAGGGAGGATAAGGCTGCTAGGCTAGGCCTAAGCCCCGCTGACTCCATAGATCCAAGTATGGTCTCAGCATACCTGGTTAAAGCTGTTGGGAGGAGCTCTAAGGTGGAGAAGCTTACGGTAGACGAGGAGGGTATACCGGATAGTGAGTTCTCCGAGGTGGCGAGGGAGCTCCTGGAGGAGAGGGCTAGGATAGAGTTAGGTTAGGTGGGTTGAGGAGGGTAGAGCTGGATCCATTGTATGAAAAGCACGGGGTAACCGGGAGGCATGCAGACTATGTTGTAATCACGGAACGCGGGGTATTCATTGTGGAGAACACAGCTAAAGCTAGGATTGGGGACGTAAACCAGCTTGAGGAGACACTGGAAACAATAGTTGGGAGCGAGGAGCTTAGAGGAGAACTACTAGGTAACCCCACCATTAGGGGTACAACCTTCTTCCATGCGATAGGGAGCTGGAGACACTGTTGAGAGGGCAATAGGGCCTTTGCGTACGTGGAAGGCCCGACGGGCTCTCCAAGCCGTGGGATCTACAACCCCTAGCCACCAAACCACCGGCTCATGCCTGCTGACACCTCAAGCCTTTAAAGCGATACCTCCACCTATCAGGCCAACATCGTGGTAGAAGCTCTCCACCTGGCAACCCTGGATGGGCTAGCCTTACAAGAATTATGTTAAAACCCATGGTACCACCCTCGCTTCGGTGAACACTATAGTTCCGGCAATGAGGGTTGCGGTCGAGGAGTGAATGGATGTATATAAGCCCCACCTCTACTACAGTCTAGACGGGCTCCCGGGGGAGGGCCCGTAGCTCAGCCAGGATAGAGCGCCGGCCTCCTAAGCCGGCGGTCGGGGGTTCAAATCCCCCCGGGCCCGCCACACCGGCCTTGGATCCTTACAAGAGCTCTAGCACAGCTAGCAGATCTGCATGTATGTGGTCGCGTGCTTGTAGTAGGCTGTGTTATCCTCGGAACACTCTCTAATGCTTCTCTCACACGGTTATGCGATGGCCATGTAATTGAGGGTTGTACTGAAAGAGGTGGTAATCTCAACAAGGCTTCCACATGGTATGGGTGTCCCACATACCCGTAGTGGGCTCCTAAGTGAAGTGGGTGTGGTTTTGAGCTTCTTGATATAAGTCTACCTTACCGTCATCCTTGTTTCTATTATGGTGTACGCTATTGATAGTGCTAATGTTGTCGCTATTGTCAATGCTATTGTTGTTGTTAGGATTTCGTTCATTGTCTGTTTTTCTTGTATTATTCTCGCTATGTTGTTGTGGATTCCAGCTGTTGTTATGAGTAGTAGTGTGGCTATTGTCGCTATTATACCTCTGTACGTGTTTGCTAGGATGTATGTTGCTAGTATGGCTATTGTCAGCTGTACTTGTACTACGGCTAGTGCTATGAGCGTTGTTGCTACCACCAGCTTCCAGTATCTTATCAAGTTTGGGTCTATTAGCGCTAGTGCCACCATTGATCCCGGTACTGTTGCCGCCTGGTATAGTGTTAGCGGGTATAGTGTTAAAGCTCTTATGTAAGCTCTCCTACCCAGCCCTACTAGTGTTGAGAGTGCCGTGTAACCCTGATCCCTCCCCATCCCCACCATGTACGATCCTGCTATGGCTGTCACAGCTCCTAGTAGTAGGAACGACTCCATAATGCTATTTACCACCCTCATATTCGCTAGGAATGCTAGATCAGGATCGCTAAACCCCGTTGTGAGGCGGAACTCCTCCCCTCTAGGTAGGGTTCCATAGGCATAGTGAATGAACGTTTTACTCGCTATCAGGAATACTATGAGGCCTGCTAGTATCGCTGATAGCAGGAGCACCACTGGGTCTCCTAAGTATACCCCTGCAATTCTAAGGCTCAAGGCGGTCTCAGCTCCACACACGGGTTTAACCAGCAGGTTTATAAAGGTTCCCTTGTAGTTTGAACCCTAGGGCTTCTAGCTTGGAGGTTATCGTTGCTAAGCGTATTAGGAAGGTTTACTGGCCTAATGTCGCTCTCGACGATGTAGATCTATCAATTGAAGGTCCTGGAGTTCACGTAATCGTAGGCCCTAATGGTAGTGGTAAGAGCACACTATTATCAATACTAGCTGGTGCTGAGAGGCCTAGCTCAGGCTACGCTAGGGTCCTAGGCCTGGACCCGTGGAGGGACTCCTCCAAGCTAGCCCCTAGGGTTAGAGCACTCCTAGACAGGGTTAGCCTACCAGTATGGCTACCATGCATAGACATAGCCAGAGCTACAGCAAGGATAACGAGAACACCATGGCAGGAGATCCTAGGGGTAGCAGAAGCCCTAGGAGTAGACACGTACTGGGAGAGACCATACGGGGCGTACAGTACGGGGATGAGGAGAAAATGCCTACTACTACTAGCATTCACAGGAAAACCAGAGGTCATAATGCTAGACGAGCCATTCCAAGCACTAGACATGAAATCAAGAGAAACAATAGTAGACATGATAAGCGAGAAAGCAGAAAAAGGAACCACAGTACTAGTAGCAACACACATAATACCAGAAAAACTAGAAAAACAGGTGAAAACGATAGTAAAAATGGAGCTAGGGAAAATAGTGGAGATCAAAAAGATAGAGTAAAAACACATACAAGCAATCACAAGCACACACGGGCAACAGAAATACTATAAGTACTCTGGCATAGATAAAAGTATATACTCTTCTTTTTAGGGAAGCCCAAAACCACACCCATTATACCCACCTCTCTGGGGGCTCACTATATGTGTGGTTTTGGGCTTCCCTAAAAAGAAGAGTATATCGGTTGTAGCGGTATCTGTGTTAGCGTTGACCCTGGGGTCCCTCGTAGCTCTCGCCTCAGGCTATATACCCTTATCGAATTACGCTTCAGCTAGCGGTAACTATGTGTATGTTTGGGCTTATGTTCGTGGTGATGCCGAGCTGGATGAGTTCGGCTGTTTCACCGGGTGGATATTCAATGTTTGGGGTGCCGGTGGGGGCTTCATAAGTTCCCCAGCATCAGGGAGCATTAGCGTTTCAACACCGCCTGCCGTAGTGTTTCATAGAGCTACAACAGTAACTGTAGGAGAGGCTTACATAGGCGGTGAACAAGTCGGATACGCTAGGGCTGAGGCTAGGATTGCTGCTTCTCCAGGAGCGTGTTAAATAAGCGTTTTAAACTCCCTCTCCATAATTCTTTCTTCCATGGGTGTGTGGTGGTCTATGTTGGGGGCCAGGTTTGCTTTTGCTATCACGCTCATCCTACTAGCTCTACTCGTTATATTTAATGGTGTTCCCGGCAATGTTTCTAGTAATGTGAGGGATCCCTATGGTTTAGTCGGCTTATACGTTGAGTACGAGTGCCCTTTGCTAACACTTATTAACAGGTATAATATGTATGATTACTATGGGCTTTATCGTAGCGGTCCTCCCTCTGCTATGCTCCTAGCCAAGTATTATGATACTGAGCTCTACAAGAGTATAGTTGATAAGTGGGGTGACGAGATTATAAGGTTTAATAGGAATAGGAATGCTGTTAAAGACCCCGCTCTTGTAGCTTCCTACCTGGAGGACCTCTTCTATAGTAGGCTTGAAAAGGCGGGTTACACGTTTCACTATAACCTCTCCTTCCATGTTGTTGGTTTTGACGGTGTTTACTATGATGTTGTTTTGAGGTTTGGTTTTAGTATTGTTCATACCAGGAACCTCTCTAATGTCCTCTACAGGTCTCCTTTTGTTGAGGAGTTTGTTAGGGTTTCTGCTAGGGATAGGAGTATGGTTTATAAGGGCTCCTATGCTGGTGTTTGGCCATTCTTCCTACTACCATGGGAGGTTTACGAGGGGTCTAATGTTGTGTTATCGGATATGGCTGTCTACAAGGTTTTCGATGTAAAACCGCCTATAGATAGGGTAAACGCAACCCTAAAATCGGATGTGAGCGCTTGGCATGAACATGAAATTCTAAGAAGGATATGGGAGAATATGGAGCGTTACTTCAAGGAGATTGTCGGGATCACTATAAGGCTTGAGGATACACTTACAGCTAGAATTATGTTTACTACCTATGACCATGAATTTATACGTAGATGGGTGGATGCAGAGTATAATATGTCAGAGAGATTCTATGAATCACTAGGCTTTAAGAGGATCATAGGCCCTAAAGGCCCTATGACTCGAAATGTCATACACATATACGTGAACTACGTCTATGACGTTAAAACCGGTGTAGCGTATAGGTTTAACGATAATATCGCCACTTCAGATGTACTATCATACATAATACCTCTAAGTTGGTACAACCCTCTACCAGGAGCAGGATGTGGTCCCCAAGCGTGGATTTTAAGGTCTCTCAAGTATGTGGCTCCTCCTGTTGTTACAACGGCTTATGATACTAGCACTGAGGTTACTAGTGTTCAGCCTACTGGTGTGGTTGGGGTTGCTACTAGCCCTGCTAATGCTACTACTGTTGGTGTTGGGGTTACACAGGCTATAACCCAGGTTAATGCTACTACTCCTACTGCTACAGCTCCCCCCACTGTTATTGTTCGAACTCCTACTACGATACAGCCTCCACAGCCTCCTGGTACCCCTGTGCAGGCTATTGTTACGCCTACGCCTCCTCCCCTAGCTACGCCTGCACAGCCTCCTAGGGGTTCTATACTCTCACTTGAGGTAGTGCTGGTAGCAGCGACCCTCATCATAGCTATGTCTCTCATAGCATTATACCTTAGGACTGTGAGGCGGTAGCTTTTGAGGCCCCTCTCATACCTCCTACTAGCAATATCATTGTTCTTCCTGGTATCGTGGGCTACAGTCTACTCTAGGGACAATAGTGTCTTTGTCGCCCGCGGTTCGATGCCTCTCACAGTAGACACGGATAGTGAGATGAGCTTATGGCTTCTTGAGGGCTACGTCAATATGAGCTTGTTCGTCCCCCTATGCAATAGGCTAAGCTTGATAGTCTACTCTAAGGGTAGTGGTAGCATAATCTACAGGCTCGATGTCGAGGCCCTCGATAGCCCCCTCAGGGAGGTATACACGTTCAAGACACCACACCCAGGCTTCTACAGTATACAGGCTAAGATGAGGCCTATTGAAGGCTGCGAAGCCCCAAGGGTTAACGGTGCTCTAAACGTATTCCAGTACGCTCAGCCCGAGCAAACAGTGAGAACAATACTACTAGCATCTACAACCACATCACTAGCACTAGCCTTAGCGTACACGGTGTACCAGCAGCTTAAAGCTAGAAGAGCTAAGAGCTAGATCATTCCACCGTTAAAAACAACTGTAGTATTCAAGGCCCTAGAGCTTAGATATGCACCCTGGGAGGAGGCCGAGAGCCATAGGATCTCAAGGCTCATCGCCTTTAAGGATTGGGGGGTTGTGTGCTGGTTTCCTTTTGCGCCTTCCTAGCCTTCATCCTTTTGACTAACAAGTATACCTTCATGAGCTCTGCGAACGCTCCTATCATGTAGTACGCGTCTATTAAATCCCTTCTACCCGTCTCCACCCCCTCAGCTCTAATCTTCAACGCTATCTCCAGTATCTTCTCCACATCTTCCTCAGTATAATCATCTATATCCTTACTCCAAAGCCTCCTAAGCTCCTCAGCGTCAGCCTCTGTGTAGTACTTGCTCTTAGGCCCCGGTATCTCAGATATGGATCTTACGAACTCGAACTCCTCCCTAGTCAGGAGACCCTTGGATACCAGGATGGCCGCAATGCCTAGTAGGAGCCTCTCAAGAGAATCAATCCTCCTCTCCAGCCTACTAATCCTCCCATCTAGCTCCCTCTCTAGCCCATTAATCCTCCCATCTAGCTCCCCTCCCAACTTGTCAATTCTTTGATCCAGCTCCCTCTCTAGTCTTTCAATCCTTCCGTTTAGCTCATCTCTTAACCTCACATGCATAACTATAACTACGATGAGTATAACCAGAGCCCATGGAGCCTGGGATACGAATGAAACTAGCAGGTCTTCCCATGTCACCATCCAGTTATCCTCCTCAGACTTCCCATCCACCGTTATACCTCTACTGGTCACAAAGCTTTATAAACTTGTTTAGCGTGCTCCTTGAGGCTTATTGAACGACTATGATGGGTGAGTTTAAGTTATAGTAACCCCCATAACCTCCATTGGTATCATGAGCTCCCTAGAGTGAAGCTTAGTGCTCCCAACCCTCCCACTGGATGTGGTAGGCTCCAGGTAACCTCGATGTCAGCTAGCCTCAAGGGGTTTTGGTTGTAGGTGCTTGGGTTTAACGTTGATAGCTATGGACGTCATCATGGGGGTTACTTTATATACTCTACTAGCTGTCCTGCTGTCGGGTTTAATGTTTGGGTCTTCTCAGTAGTGTGAGTGCTAGGAGCGCTATCACTATTGTTGCTACTAACGCTAGGGCTGCGTGTATCCGGGTGTCCTCGCTACCCTTAGCCTCTGTCTCCGCTACTGTCCTCTCCTTTGGTTTGTATAGCTCCCAGGTTTCCGGGTTGAACTCGTTAGGGTGATCCCACATCCTTGCATGCCCCTCCTCTACAAGCCACTTGTTGATGTTCAATATGTGTGTTTCATTGTAGTCTATGTACGCTACCGCTATAATCCTACCGTATTTATCGAATACACCTACACCGTCTACGTCTAGCATAACAGTCCTGCCTTGGATCAGGCTCTCAAGGGCACTCCTAGCCCTCTCACCTTCAACTGTTCCCAGCTCCGGCGCGTTTACATCGGCTAGCCTAACCCTATACTCGGTGCCAACGCTAACCCTACCGCTGAAAGCCCCGCTAACACATGTAATCCTAGCCCTGAAGGTATCACCATCAACAACCCTGACTACGACGGCCAGTGCATCCCAGGAGCCGCAATCCCCATGGCTAGAGCTTAGGGTTAGCGTAAGCCAGGTTGCATGCTGTAGGGTTGACTGCGCTACCAGTAGTAAGGCGAGGGTGAGAGCTGTTAGGATTAGGAGGCGTCCCATCAAACCCCTCTAAGCCTCCAAGCCCACCTCTCTTAGGAGGTTTTTCAGGAGCTCCACGTTCTCCTGTCTAACACTACGCCTCCTAACATCAACGTATAAGTCTAGCTTCCTAGCGGTGCTCACATCTAAACCTACAGCTTCAAGCTCGCCAAGGCTAAACCCCCTCCCAGCCCTCAACCCGAGGTTGACCTTACCATACTTTACAAGCCTAGGCTTCTTAACAAGAGCTCTCGGAGGCTCTATCACGGTAGCCCTATACTCCACCCTTCAACCCTAGGAGGTTGAGGAGATATGGCTTGGTGCTTAAAAGCTTGAGGTTTTCCAGGAGCTTGTGTTTAACGCTAACTTCTCTGAGGCCACGCTAGAACCCGAATAGGCTCTCAAGCCCGGAGGCTATATCCACTTCCTCCTTCTTCTCCTCCTCTTCCTTCTTCTCCTCCTTCCTCTCCTCAGCTGCTGCCGGTGCCGCAGCTGGAGCTGCTGCTTGCGCTGCTACCGGGGCTGCTACCGGTGCTGCTACAGCTTGTTTGAGGACCTCCTCTATGTTTATCTCCGATAGGCTTGCTACAATCATCTTAATCCTCACATCGTCTACGTTGAGGCCTATCGCTTCTATCACGCTCCTCAGGTTCTCCTCTGTTATAGGCTTCCCCGCGAAGTATAGTGCTAGGGCTGCATGTATGTAAGCCTTACCCTCCTGGGGCATACACTACACCTCCAGCGTATTCAATCTAGCCTAGCCCTTAAAAGGTAACGGTTTCAGCTTTAAAACCCGAATAGGCTTTCCAGCCCAGCTGATATATCTACTTCCTCTCTCCTCTCCTCCTCTTCCTCCCTCTTCTCCTCCTCCTTCTCCTCTCTCCTCTCCTCGGCAGGTGCTGTCACACGTGTTGTCTGGATCGGCTCCAACCCCAGGTCTCTAGCCTTCTCCCCTAGTGCTGCTACCACCAGCATCCCCTCTAGTAGAGCCCTCCTTAGAGCTACCTCTATGAAGTCCGGTGTTGGGATAGCTGTTGCCTCAGCTAGGGCTGTTGCCTCTCTCACAGCCTCTAGTATCGCTAGGCTTGCAACCTCCGGTATCTCCACGTATGATATGCCCACAGCTAGTCTTAGAGCTTCTCCAGCGGCGTCCACGAGCTCCCTCTTGAAGGACTCTATGTCTAGTCTTAACGCCTCCCTAGGTATCACAACCCCCCTATCGTAGACCGCTAGGGGCTCTACGCCTATCTCGAAGGGTTTAATGTTAAGCTTCAATAGTATGCTTGCAAGCTCAGGGCTTATCACGTCGCCTGGCTTGGCTACAACAGTGCTCTTCTTAATGTAGACCTTGCCACCTCTAACCTCATAGGGTATCTTAAGCCTCCCCAGAACCCCGAGCATAGGGCCTGGAGTTATATCCGTGGGCCCCTCGGGGACTACTATCTCCTTACTAGCAACCTGGCCCGGCTTAGCCTCTATAGCTACCTTCTCGGACTCAAGTAGCTTGTATAGCTTAAAGGGGTTCATATCTGTGAACATGAGCATAACAGTGCCCCTAAGGTAGGGCTCCACCCTACCCTTATCCACTCCAAGCTGCTCTAAAGCCTTTAGTATAAGGGTTTTCTTAGCTACCTTGAATACAATCCTATCCCTAAGCCTCCTCCTTATAGCCTGTAATGGGGCTGTTGGAATCCCAGTTATATCGGCTACCCCGACCACAGGGTACTTCTGGAATAGTTCCTTGAGCTCCCTAACAACCTCAATCTTCCAAGGTGCAACCTTAGCGGGCCTCCTCGTAGTAAGCATACCCCAACCCTCCACCTGTAAGGGTACCTATAGCGTTTTAAGCTCAACTGGTGGTGACATGGTCTTCTTTACATAGATTGTTTCAATCCTCTGAGCTCCAAGCTTGGACTCTACGAGGTTTAACACTGTTAGAGCGTTTTCAACTAGATCCTCGACACTCATATCCTCTGATCCAATCCTACAGGCTATCTGAGGCTGGTTCCTAATCCTAACCCATACAGCCTTACTATACCTGTCCACGAGCTCCTTCACGTTAGCATTAGGGGGTACGGGGATCGGAGCCTTGCCCCTGGGTCCTAGCGCCGGGCCTAGGATCTTACCGGCTACACCCATTAGATCTGCTCTCACCAGAACCCAATCGCACCTCTCAGCAACCTTCTTAGCATCCTTCTTACCCAGAGCTTGAATCTCATCCTTAGAGTAAACCTCAACCCCAAGCTTCCTAGCCTCTAGGAGCATATCGCCTTCAGCTACGAAGCAGACCTTCTGAGCCCTCCCAACACCCTTAGGTAGTACTACTACCTCCCTCAACCTAGCCTCCTGTGACTTGAGATCGATATCCCTTAAGGTTACAATCAACTCTACAGCCTGCTTAAACCCCCTAGGCTTACCTAGAGCTAGGCTCCTCCTGATAGCGTCGATTAAAGCCTCCCTACTAACTGGCATAACAACACCCTTAAGAGAACTACTCGCTAGAACCTTAAAGGTGTTAAGAGGACCTCCACTTATCCTCGTACTTAGCTAGTATGCTATCGTAAACACCTCTATCAACATCCCTTAAAACAACCTTAGGATCCTTCCCGTCAACGGTTATGCCTATACTCCTAGCCGACCCGAGTACAGTCTTAACAGCCGCCTTCAAACTCTTAGCTAGGAGATCTGGCTTCTTCTCTATGGCAATTTCAACTATCTTCTCGAAGGGGAGATCCCCGATCTTCTTGTTAGCAGGGTCACCGCTAGGCTCTGAGGCTCCCACAGCCTTTAACAACAATTCTGTAACACTAGGCTTAACCCCCAATACCCGACCCCTAGGAGGGTTCTAGGTACACCCAGCACCTTTAAGCCTCCACGTTAACGGCTTAGTCTTAGCAGTTCTACTGTTAACCCTACTATTAACCGGCAATGAACTAGTTGGGGGTGTTCTGTCAAACACTGACTTTAAGCTCTTAACCTTTGCTCTGCACCCTGGCTACCCGCGGATTCAACTTTTAAAGCGTAGACTATTGCCATGTAGTGGGGGGCTATCTTAAGTATGTCCCTCTTGGATAGCATACCTACTGGTTTGAACGTCTTCGGATCTAGTACTGGTAGATGCCCTATACCCTTGGACCCCATCAGCCTCGCAGCCTCCTCCAGGGGGGTGTCCGCTAGTGTGTAGATGGGATTCCTCGTCATTATATCCTCCACCTTAACCTTATCCGGGTTTAAGCCTTTAGCTACAACATGTTTTAGTATATCGGTTCTAGTAACTATCCCTAGTAGCCTCCCATCGGTATCGAGTACCACAACACTACCAACGTTCTTCTCAACCATTATAGCTGCCGCTTCCCTCACGCTATGGAATGGGTATACGTAGACTAGAGGAGTGCTCATGACATCCCTAACAAGCACATCCCCCACAACCTCATCCAAGCTCGGAGCACCATGGGTTAGGCTTTGAAGCTAACGTTAAATACTTTACCGTAGACTAGCTAGAACCACCTCCTCGGATCCGAGCCCCTCTACAACCCCCACACCCTGAGGGGCATAGTCCTCCGGTATTACGGAGCAGTCAACGTAACCCTGATTTAACAGTATGACTGCTGTCTCAGCTCTACTAACAACAATACCCCCTCTATGTAGCCTGGTGTAGGGCTTGAAGACCGACACTCTCCTACAGTTCGGTGAACCAACCTTAACAATCTTCCTCCTAGAGCTCCACTCAACCTCCAGATGCCTTTCTAGGCTTCCACCCAGCTGTAGTGTTGAGAGTAGGATTTTAACCCTGGCTCCCCTAAGCATACCTACTACGGGCTCAGCATCCTCCACGACTAGCGTTACAACCCTAGAGTCGAGGGTTCCCAGGTCTAGGAGCCTTGTATCCGTTAACGCTATTAGTGTCCTCTCGGGATACCTGTAGTTTAGTATCCTAACCCTGGTACCAGCGTAGACTCTAACACCCATCTCCAGCTCGGCCTTCGAGTCCGCTAGGGGGAGGCTTGATATCATGTAGCTCTCCGTAGCCACGGGGATCGCTATGAGGCCCCTCTCTGACTCCACGGTGGCCAGGGGGAGGCTTAGCCTCCTCCTCCTATCGAGGCTAACGTCTGTAGCTAGCACAGCTTCCCCGGCAAGAGGCTCCCTTAGTAGGGCTGGGAGGCCGAGCTTATCTAGTAGTGGTATTAGGAAGCTCCATGTTACGTTGACTGCAGCCCTAGGGTTGCCTGGGATCCCTATGGTTAGAGCTCCTCCTAGAAGCCCTGCTATGGTAGGCTTACCAGGCTTAATCCTTAGACCTCTTACCACCACTCTACCCTCAGACTCTAGCACCCTGTACACGTAGTCCTTCGATCCAACGCTGGTACCACCGCTCGCTATAACTATATCGGCTGTCTCAGCAGCCCTATACAGCGTCTCCCTTATGGCATCCAGGTCGTCGGGCACTATGCCCAGGTCTACGATATCGTAGCCTAGGAGCTTGAGGACACTCACAATATAGTACCTGTTGGAGTCGTAGACACCTCCAGCTCTGTAGCTATCACCAGGCTCCAGGAGCTCACCCCCACTACTGAAGATAGCAACCCTAACACGCCTGGAGGCTCTAACAAACCTGTAACCCTGGGATGCTAGTGCTGCTACGAGATCAGGGTAAGCTCTAGCACCCCTAGGAGCTATCACATCACCTGAAGCAACATCGCTGGCTGGGAGGGCCAGCCCACTACCAGGCTGGGGCTTGTATGTGAAAACAACGTAGCCGCCATCAACAACCACGTCCTCCACGGGGACAACTGCATCAGCACCTCTAGGCACGATAGCCCCCGTATCGACTTGCACGCACCCACCACTACTGATATCGAGTACCCTGGAATCCCCTATGCTAGAGTAACCTACAACCTTTAACCTAACAGGGTTATCAGCTGAGGCACCCATCAGATCTAGTGTTGATACAGCGAAGCCGTCCAAGGTGGATCTAACAGTTGGAGGTAAAGGGGTGAGAGCTCTCACAGGCTCAGCTAGAAGCCTCCCATGGAGATCTCCTAGCTCGACGGTATACGCCTCCTCTAAAACCCTCTCAGCTATACTACGGCCAACGACACCGTATACAGTTTCAACAGCCTCCTCGGGCTCTAGTAGCTTCAAGGCGGAGTCCCGAACACATACCTATAGCTCTCATATTTTATAAAGCCCTGTTTATACCATGTATAGGGGGTTATCGGGGTAGGTGTTCGGTTGGGTAAGGAGGCTACGATATGGGAGCATTTGGAAGAGTTGCTGGTAAGACTTAGGAAGGCCCTCCTAGCGTTCGCCATAGCAACGCTCATAGTACCATTCATACCCCTAAGCCTTTCATCTTATAAACCCCTACTAGTCATAGTCCCCAACTTGTTCCTAGAACATGTAATCCCCAAGACCATAGAGATTGGAGGGGAGGTTATAGAGATTAAACTCATAGCTTCAAGCCCGTTCGCTGGGCTCAGATTGTACATGTACTCCGCGATACTCATAGGACTTATAGTTTCAAGCCCCTACATAGCATACCAGATATACGCTTTCATAGAACCAGCCCTGTATCCTCACGAGAAGAGGTGGGTCAAGATCGGGGGCCCGGTGGCAGTGATACTATTCCTCACAGGGGTTCTGGTAGCATTGCTAATAGTACTCCCCTTCACCTACAAGATAATGTTTATATTATCAGCTAGTGTAGCTGGAGATAGGCTTGTGGCCTACGCGTCTCTAGAGGACATACTGTCATCGGCCATACTGATAACGCTGGCAACAGGGGTGGCGTTCGAGGTACCATTGATAATATTCTTTCTAACCTACACAGGGGTCATAGAGGTACCATCTCTTACAGGTAACACTATGAGGGTTTTGCTTGTAGCCTCCGCTATAATAGCTGCCGTGATAAGCCCGGACCCCTCAGGTATCGGCATGTTGCTCTTCCTCATACCATACTATATGTTGATAGTCATCGCTGTAGCCCTAGCTAGGTTCCTGAAGAGGAGGGGTTAGAAGGGGGTTTAAGCCTCCTGGTTCGCCTGACTGCTATCCTGTTTTAGCCTTTTAACCTCCACCTTGCACGGTATTGGTAGCTTGCTAGCCCCCTTTCTGAGAGCCTCCCTCACCTTCTCCTCAGAACCGCTTCTAGCCCACACCTCCATTATTACAGTTCCAGGGTATACTCTTGCAGCCGTCCCTATTGGTTTACCGAACGCTAGCCTCATGCCGTCCTGGAGCCTATCGGCTCCAGCGAACGCCATCATCTTATTCTCTCTAAGCACGTGATGTGGGTAGACTCTAACTCTGAAGTAGAAGTTAGCCTCCCCCAGGTCTGCTGCTAGGCTCTTGTTAACAATAACCCTTGCAGCTTCAAGAGCATTATGCCTAACGTTCCCAGCCTCCAATGCTATAAGCTCCCCTTTAACCTCAGCTTCCTCCAGTAAAGCCCTGTTACCCATCTCGAACTTCGTTATCTTAGGTGGTGGGACACCAGCAATATACTCCTTCCTAGTGTACGGTGGCCCGCTGAAGTGCGTGTAGCATCTAGCAGGCCTTAGGGGCATAGCCTACCACCTCTACCATAGGTCTCCAGCTAGGCTTTTAAAACTATAACCTCCTACTTTTAACATTGAGTCTTAGCTTAACGTAAAGAGGCTCTCCTAGGCTAATACCCTCTAGGAGCTCGCATAGCTTACATAGCCTCCTCCCCCTTGTTGTTAGGGCTCCGCACCTAGTGCAGATAGATGTAGACCCTCTTACCTCAACACCTCTAGCTACACTGCCTAGGAGCTCGTCGAAGTACTCTAGGAATCTCAGGAGGGATCCCGGGCTCTCCCTCTCAATCTCGTACAGGGCGACCCTAACCTTAGCTCTTAACGTTGGATTCTCCTCTATGAACATACACTCTGTCTCCTGGAATCTAAACCCCCTTATCATGGCGTACGCTGCTGTCTCCCACTCGTAGATCTTCCTAAGAGGTTTAACCCTCCTAACACCACCCTCAGGGTGGGGGCTTAGAGGGTGTACCTTGAGCACGCCTATCACATCACCTCTAAGCATGTTCATGACAAGCGTTTGAACCTCGTCATCCAGGTTGTGGGCTGTAGCAACCTTAGAGGCTCCAAGCATCCTAGCATAGTAGTCCATGATATGCCTCCTGCTGAGACCACAGAAAGTGCAAGCAGACTCAGCTAGACCCCTCGCTCTAGCCTCACGAACCATCTCGTAGACACTCAGGCCAACGTAATCCCTAACACTAACAACCACAACGTCAACTCCATAGCCCTTAGCGAAGTCAACCAAAGTCCTAACATCATCCTCCCTATTATAGCCGGGGATGCCCTCGATGATGGAGAGGCCTACGAGCCTAGAAGCCTTATACCTCAAGGCTAGGGATTCGAGCATAACATAGCTATCCTTACCACCACTAACAGCTAGGAGAACAGAGTCACCAGGCTCAATCAAACCCCACCTCTCAACCTCACCCCAAACACGAGACCTAACATTCTCAACAAAAAACTCACCACACAAC
>JAPYWV010000127.1 GCA_028276165.1 Acidilobaceae archaeon | reverse complement strand
AGCCTGGAAAACCCTAGCACCCCTCAAACCACAAACATCGCAGACAACCAGCAGGGAAACACCTCCAGAACACAAAAGGTAACCCTCAAACCGTAAATAGGCAGGTTTATAAAAAACCCTAGTCTAAGCAGGGAAGCTGAAAACATCGTAACCATGTAAACCCTAGAACCCCTCATTACACCAGGCTCGTGGACCTAAGAGCCCTAAGGGTAGGGTAGCGATCCTAAAGCTTTTAGCATAGGGCTAATGCTATCTAGGAAAGCCCCTTAAGGAGGTCGAACTATGAGCAGTTAAGGTCACAACGCTAGAGCTCCAACTTTTTCAAGCTTCCCTGTCTTAACGTTAGGTGTTAAACCTAGGATCTCAAGTGTTGCAAGACCCACTATCACCCAATTGTCGACGTTCAACATGCTAAGCCTATCCCTGAGCCTCTCAGGGAAACTTATTACAGCAACATGGGCTCCTGGGAGCTCCTCATCTTCAACTCTAAGCTTGTCAACAATAGCAAGCAAACCCTTAACCTCATGTCCATCAGCAACAGTTAAGCTAAGCTCCCTCCCCGTCATCCTAACACCAATATCCCTAGCAACAATTTCATCTAATAGTGTGAGAGACGCTCCTGTATCAACAATGGCAAGACCCTTCCTAGAACCTCTAAACCCTACAACCTCAATGCTAGCTTTAACGAGCACTAGATCACCACCATTAAGCTCTCGTTAAAAAGAGTTTTTATAGCCTTTGCTTAGCTCTCAATATGGTTTTTAAAAGATTCCTTGAAAAGGAAGAGTGGGAGGGGAGAGGGTTCGACGTTTATTTTAACTTCTCCCCTTTGTTATAGCCGTGACTATTAGGGCTACTATTATGTTGGCTATGAGTGCGTAGAGTGAGGCTTCTCCAGCGGGAAATCTAAGTGATGGTGGGGTTCCGAAGTACTTGGCTGTTTGAACGCTCATTATGAGTACTAGTGCTGCTCCAACTATTAACCCTGCTATTGCACCGTACTTGTTTATGTACACTCTCTTCGTCGGGAATACTGCTTGTAGGAGTGCTGGTAGCACCTGCAATCCGCCTCCCGCAGCTATAGCTACTATGTCGAAGATGAGGCCGGGTCTCTGGACTGCTAGGTACCATCCTACCAGGCCGAAGAGTATTATGAGGGCTCTGGACACCCATACAAGTGAGGATTCGCTAGCCCCGGGGTTGATCTTCTGGTAAATGTCTCGTGTCAAGATCATAGATATACTGCCTATAAAGCTATCTAAAGTGCTCATAGCGGCCGCCGCTGCCCCAGCTAGTAGGAACCCTGCTACTACCGGGTGGGTGAACGTGTATATCATGTAGGCCATTACAGCGTCTGCTGATCCATACTTATCTGTTAGAGCTTTTATAAACCCTGGTTCAAGCCCCGGAGCTCCCTTAACGTTTAGAACTGCGGCCGTCAGCCCTACCAGCATTGCTGGTATGTAGAAGCTTGAGAGGTATAATGCTGTTAGAGCTGAGGTCCACTTAAGAGTACTAGTGTCTCTGGCAGCGTAGAACTTTATCCAGAGATGCGGTAGTATCATGACCCCAACTCCGAATACTATTATGTTGCCTACGAGTAGCTGGGCTTTCCAGTTTAACGTTAGAAGCTCGGGCTTAACCTCTCTCACGGCCGCGAACATCTCCGAAGGGCCTCCTGGGAAGAACTTGTATAGTATCAGTAAACCTGCTAGCCACACGCCCAGGTACATCCATATGCCCTGAAGTACATCGGTCCAGTAGGCTGCTCTAAGACCCCCTATGGCTACGTATAGTGCTGTAGCCAGGACTAGTATTAGGGATCCAACCTCATATGATATTCTACCCTCACTAGCTATACTGATTATTATCCCCAACCCTATCGCCTGTACAGTTATATAGCCTATGATGAAGATAGCCCACACTATAGCCGTGATGACCCTCAGGAGCTCGCTGTTAAACCTATCAGCTAGGAGATCTGATGGCGAGATGTAGCCTCTAGCCTTACCCAACAGGTATATCCTCTTCCCAATAACATAGCCTACTATGCCAGCTAGCGTAGTCCAGGCGAAAGCCCCGATCCAGAAGGTTACACCATCTCTTGCAAACACAGCGACACTCGTAAGGAAGGCGAACGCGGAGTGGTATGTTGAAGCAGTTGCTAGGAAGAGCACTAGGAGACCCGCAGTTCTGCTTAGAAGGTAGAAGTCATCAAGAGTCTTTCTTAAAACCCTTGTGGCGTAGTAGCCGAGGCCTACCATCAATACAAGGTACAGTATTATGATGCTCGTAGCTACAGTCCACGCCTCAACCACCACCCATCACCTCCAAACCCTCCAGGCAGCCACGAACACTACTACCATCAACGCCACCCATAGGGTTAACGTGTAGAGTAGCGGAGGGCTCATATTAAACAAGGTAGCGTCAGGTCTATTGAAGAGGTATACGAGCAGGAGGCCCACATAGATTATAACGGTGATTGCTGCGAGGAGCAGGGAGAGAGGCTCCTTGAACGATACTCTAAGCTCCTCCTCTAAGCTCACATGGACCACCTTCACTGTGTCTAGTGTAACGTCTAGGGGGTATTTAAGCTTTAAGATCCAATAGTAGGTAACTGCGGTGGCTTATGTTGATTGTAGCTGTTGATATTGGTGGGACCTTCACTGACTTCGTGTACGTTAGGGGGGATGGTTCTCTTGGCTTCTATAAGGTTCTCTCCACCCCTCGTAGCCCTGAGGTCGCTGTTTTGGAGGGTTTGCGTGTCCTCGGTGGTGCTAGTTTTGTTGTCCACGCTACCACTATTGCTACTAATGCTTTGAGGGGTCAGGTTGGCTTGGAGCTTCCGAGGGTTGCTCTTGTTACTACTAGGGGGTTTAGGGATGTTATTGAGATTGGTAGGCAGAATAGGCCTAGGCTCTACGACCCCTTCTTTGAGAAGCCCAGGCCCCTAGTCCCTAGGGATCTTAGGTTTGAGGTTGACGAGAGGGTTGATTTTAGAGGTGCTATCCTGAAACCCCTTGATGTTAGGGAGTTAGAGTCCCTCGGCTCTAGGCTTGGAGCTCTCGGTGTTGAGAGTGTTGCTATCGTATTCCTACACTCCTACGCTAACCCTGTTCACGAGGTTCTAGCTGAGAAGGTTTTATCCAAGTATGTTGGGTACGTGTCTCCATCTTATAGGGTGGCTCCTGAGCCTAGAGAGTATGAGAGGACCTCGACCACGGTTGTTAACGCAACCTTGATGCCCATTGTATCGGGTTACCTTGAGAGGCTTATGAAGGGCTTGAGGGAGCTTGGGGTTACGGGGCTTAGCATAATGTCTAGCTCTGGTGGCCTTGTAACCGTTGAGGAGGCCATGGCTAGACCTGTTCAGATCGTTGA
>JAPYWV010000057.1 GCA_028276165.1 Acidilobaceae archaeon | reverse complement strand
CGTGGAAAGGAACATAAGGCAGGTACTCTACGTAAGCTGGCATCCTTTACCAGTTGTAGCGGCCGCTAGAAAGGTTGAAAGCCTGCTGAGGAAAGGTGAAACAGTAACCATAATGACCGAGCATGGAGGAGTCGTGATAACAGCAGGTGGCCTTGAGGAGCTTAGAAGTAAGATTGCCCAGCTCTTAGACGGAGGTTGAGCCTACAGGCCTATGGAGCCTTTAAGCTATCAAGTCACTTTCTAAAGTGTGATGGATACCCCACACCCTCTTAATGGCTTCAACGAACTCCATAGCCGGCTTCATACCGTAGAAGTACGTGCACACAGTATTAGATGGACTTTTAACACAAACTATAAAGATAGCTAATCTTTCAAATTTAACGAACTTTAGGGTAACTCTTGTCGCTTCATGCCTGGTAATTCTTCGATCTCCACCGGCAAGGGGCCCTCTTCTAACAACCAACATGTCCTCGTATAATAAGACCTCTATGGGGCCCCTAAGGGTTATTAGGAGAAACACCAATACAGGGATCAATGGCACCAAGGGGATAAGGATTGTCTCCTCACCGCACTCTACACTAACACCCCCTGCTGAAGCCTTACAGGATAGCAAAGACTTATTACAACGTGCGTACTCTAGCTTGCATAACTCCTCGCATTCCCTCCAACAATCCACACGCTCATAGTAATAGAAGAAAAACGCTATTGGAAGGAATATGATCGAGGATAGTATTAGGCCAACCAGGTTAGCTGTGAATGTAGACTTATCAGAGTATATGGGAGATCCATAGGCGATCCTAGAGGTCAACCAGAACCCCCAGGTCTCCAACTCTCCGCTATGAACCCTTATAAGTGCTAGCTATCACTACCATCTGAGCCGAGCAAGTAAACAGAGGTCGAGCCCCCATAGTAATGATTGTAGTTACTCAGCACATCTACATCCTAAACCTAACTTCTACACGACACCTACAGGGGTCACATCTCGTAGCCACCTAGCATGTAGGATTTAGGTGTACCCACATCCTCTCAATAGCATCTGCGAGCTTCCCCGCTCCCTTCCTAACATAGAATGCACACGTGCTCCTAGAGAGCCCCTCAACGCAAACCTTATATCCTGAGGTGTATGTGCACGCCCCCCATTCTGCAATGGTTATAACGGCTAGTGGAGTCTTGGCAACCTACTTCACTACAACCATAACAGCTTACACCCTGCTACCTTCTACCTGTCCTCCGGGCTCTTTTAGGGTTTTAGGTTTAGCTGGGGCTGGTATGCTGGGTGTGTGGTTTTGGTTCACGAGGAGGATTTCGAGTTCTTCGAGGAGGGTATTCCCGGTCATGGTAGTGTTGGTGGCCCTCTGAGGGTTTTGCAGAGGTTTTTGAGGGATAATGGTTTCTCTTTCGAGGCTGAGGGTGATGTTACGAGGGTTCATGTTGGTGGTGCTCTGGTTGAGGTTAGGGATGAGCCTGGTGTTGGTCTAGCCATCCTAGCTAGCCTTCCCCTACCCTATGGTCCTAGTGATGTCAGCTTCCATGTTAGAGCCTCTATTGCATTCTCATCCGTAGTCGCTATGCTGGGGAGGCCTGTTAGCTACGAGGTTGACTCTAGTATCGAGGGGTACCCTATTCTAAGAGCTCGTATAGTGTTCAACGATGTCGAGGACCTGGTTTCAAGCCTGATGAGGGCTCTCTCCGAGTCTAGGAGGTTGTTTGAAGAGTTTAGATCCCACAGTTAACAATCTATACAGACTTCATGTTGGTTAATTAATCTTGGTTGACACTTACCATACATGCTGGTGGGTTGCTTGAGCTCGAAAAGGGATTGGTTTAAGATATCCCTTGAGCTCCACAGACACTACGGGGGTAAGCTTGAGGTAGTCCCCAAGGTCCCCGTTAGGGGCATGGAGGATTTCTCCATATGGTATACACCTGGGGTTGCGGAACCCTCTAGGGCTATAGCTAGGGATCCTGATCTTAGCTTCGAGCTCACCTACAGGTGGAATACGGTGGCTGTTGTTAGTGATGGCACTAGGGTTCTAGGGCTAGGCAATATAGGCCCTGAGGCGGCCCTTCCTGTTATGGAGGGTAAGGCCCTTCTCTTCAAGTTCCTAGGGGGTGTTGACGCCATACCCATAGTCCATAGGGCTAGGAGCCTCGAGTCCTTCCTAACATTCCTTGAGTGGATTGAACCCAGCTTTGGTGGGATCAACCTAGAGGACGTTGAGAGCCCTAAGTGCTTCATACTACTTGAGGAGGCTCAGAAGAGGTTGAAGATACCAGTATGGCATGATGACCAGCAGGGTACTGTAACAGCCGTCCTAGCTGGTTTGATTAACGCTACCAAGCTTGTTGGTAAGAGTTTGAAGAACAGCAGGATAGTGTTATTCGGAGCAGGAGCCTCAAACATACCCTTATACAGGATACTAAGGAAGCTTGGGGTCCCAGCAGAGAACATAGTAGTGCTTGATAGCAAGGGCGTACTACACCCCGATAGAGATGATATTGATAAGCTCTTCCTAACACACGCTTGGAAGTACAGGATAGCCGTTGAGACTAGAGGTGGAGGCCTAAGACCTGGAGCTGGGCCAGCTGAAGCCCTCAAGGGGGCTGATGTGCTCGTAGCAGCTAGCACACCTGGACCAGGTGTTATAAAGAAGGAGTGGGTTGCTCAGATGAACAAGGACGCTATTGTATTCGCCATAGCCAACCCCATACCAGAGATATGGCCTTGGGAGGCTAGGGAGGCAGGGGCTAGGATAACAGCTACCGGTAGGAGTGATCTACCAAACCAGATTAACAACAGCCTTGTATTCCCAGCAGTGTTCAGGGGGGCTTTGGATGTAGCAGCTAAGGCTATAACCGATGACATGTTGATTGCAGCGGCCTTCGAGCTAGCTAGGTACGCTGAGGAGAGGGGGCTTAGGGAGGACTACATAATCCCCACCATGGAGGAGTGGGAGGCCTACGCTAGGGAGGCTGCAGCTGTAGCTGTTAAAGCTGTAGAGCTAGGGCTAGCTAGGAGGACTACAACATACAGGGAGGAGTTTGAGAGAGCATCAACGATAATAAGGATTGCTAGGGAGAAGTGGGCTAAACTATGGGAGTCAGGCCTCATAGCCAGACCACCGGAGGTGCTAGCATGATGATCGAACCCAGGGTTACCATTAGGAGGGCTACAGAGGCTGACGTGGAGAGCCTGGCTGTTCTTATAAGGAGGTTCTACGCGTTCAACGAGGAGTTCGACCCAGCAATGGAGGCTGCAGGCGATGTGAGGGATAAGGCGTTGGAGGTAGCAAGAGCTAGGGTTGCGGGAGGCGATCTACTTCTAGTAGCGGTGCACGAGGGCAGACTTGTAGGCTACGTGTACGGCTCCATAGTGGAAAACCCCCTACTAGCTAGGAGGCGGATAGGGGTCCTGAAGGAGCTCTACGTAGTACCAGAGGAGAGGGGGCGTGGTATAGCAACAACCTTGATAGAGGAGGCTATGAAGGAGCTCTCCAAGATAGGGGTGCACTACATAGCAGTAGAGTTCCCAACGAGGAACATTGTAGCCCAGAAGTTCTACGAGAAGCTAGGGTTTAGACCCTACATGAGCGTCTACCTTAGGGAGGTGTAGTGGGGTGCACGTAGAGGTTAGGTATGTAAGAGAGGATGATGTGGAGGCCGTAGCCGATATGATAGCAAGGCTTAAAACCCTAAATGAAGAGCTGGACCCGCACTTCAAGGTTGTCGACAACCTAGAGGATGAGGCGAGGAGGTATGTTAGGGAGTCGCTTGCCAGCAACAATGTTGTAATGCTCCTAGCATATGATAGCGATACAGGGGAGCCAGTAGGGGTTGTAAGGTTAGAGTTTGTAGATAGGATCTTCTATAAACCCCGAGTGAAAGCCGTCATAACGGATATATACGTTAAACCAAGGTATAGGAGGAGGAGGATCGCCACACTACTCCTTGAGAAGGCGAAGGAAGAGGCTAGGAGGAGGGGGGCTGGCATCATTGTAGCGGTATACCCAGCTAACAATGTTATAGCTGAGATGTTCTACGAGAAAGAGGGCTTTAAAACCCTACAGGTTGAGAAATACCTACCACTATAACCCTTTTTAAACCCACACCCCTAATACTTTTTAAGTTCTTAGCCTCCTCCTAGAGGAAGTGGATGCTATGAGGAGTGTGGTGGACACTGAGTGGTGAAGAGTAGGAGCCCTCCGAGCATCCCCTTCAAGCTCTCATATTATGACTCCACTATTGCTAAGCTGTAATATGGCCTCCCTCTCATTCTTCCACCCATACTCCCCTATTAATGGTACGAATACAACTTCGAGATCCCTTCTAACCTCTATGGATCCATCCTCCCTCTTATCAACTACAACTAGAACCTGGAACGGTAGGGGGCCTACTGGTGCTACCAGCCTTCCCCCGGGTTTCAACTGTTCTACTAGAGGCTCGGGGATTCTTGGCGCTGCTGCTGTAACCATTATCCTATCGTATGGTGCTTCAGGTTTATAGCCTAGGCTCCCATCCCCCACTATTACTGTAACCCTATCTATGTACCCTGTTCTCTCCAGGTTCCTCCTTGCAAACTCTGCGAGCTCAGGTATCCTCTCAATACTCCATACATGCCCTTGATAGCCTACAATCTCAGCCAGGATGGCTGCTTGATACCCGGAGCCTGTTCCAATCTCTAAAACCCTATCCCCAGGCCTTGGGTCTAGGAGCTCCGTCATGTGAGCAACAATGCTAGGAGCACTTATAGTTTGACCATAACCTATAGGTAGGGGTCTATCGTCGTAGGCATACTCTCTAACATCATCCGGGACAAAGAGCTCCCTAGGGACGGCTAGCATAGCTCTTTCAACCTTAGAGCTCCTAATGTAACCGAGATCCTTCAGGATAGCTACGAGCCTAGCTCTTCTCAAAGTAAAGTCCGATGACACGCTAGTAAGCCCCACTAGAGAGTCTCGCCGTGGAGAGGTAATATAGGTGATACACTAGACTATTGCTGGTATACACGTGTGAGAAGAGCTGAGCCCTAGAGGTTAGATACTTAAGGATATAGGATCTAGGGGAACCTACACGTTGGGGTCGGCCTTGTCTATTGGTTTAAGTAGCATCAGGGAGTATATAGGGAGGCTGGTAGAGGAGCTTTATAACGGTGTTGAGGTTGTAGCCGGTTCTTTCGATGAGGTTAGGGAGGTTGAGAGGTTAAGGGGGGTTATGGAGTCCCACACGGGGGGTAAGGTGAGGGTTTTAGACGTGCCATTGATATCATGGAGGTTGAAGGGTTTAACCTTGGATCCTAAACCTGAGGTTGTAGGTGTAGCACCCTACATTGAATCCTCATCGGTTAAAGCCCCCTGGTTTAGAGTGGAGGGGGACGCTACTAAGCCTGCCTCGTGGAGAAGGTTTCCTGAGGGTAGGGTTGCTGTTGTAAGAGAGCCTGCTAACCCAGATGACATTAAGGCTGCGGCTCTCCACGCATCAGAGGCTGGAGCTTCAGCTTTGATAGTTGAGTCTCCCAGTGCTCCTAGGAAGATTGTGACTAACGGGTACTGGGGTTATAGTTACAGTGTTGGAGCTCCAACACCCATACCCGTTCTTGTTGTAGAAGAGGGTTACAGCTCTAAGCTTGATGTAAACTCCACTATTAGCATTGAGGTTGAGGCTACTACTGTAGAATCTACAGGTTACACCCTAACACTAGACCTGCCCGGCTCGAGCGATGACATAGTCATGGTGGGAGCACACCATGACAGATGGTATGGGGGCTTCTTAGACGATATAATGGGGGTTGTACAGGCTATAGTAACAGCTAGAAGGCTCCAGGAGGGGGGTTTTAGCGTTAGACTCGTGATATTCACAGCAGAGGAGCACGGCGCCCCGGGGTACGCTTCCTGGTACTGGGCTTGGGGTAGTAGGTTTTACGCCGAGCAACTACGTAGATCCAACCTAGCCGACGGTATAAGGTTGTTCGTGAACTTCGATATGGCCGCAGTGGAGCCTCTTAAAATCTCCGGGAGCCCACAGTATAGCTTCCTAGCCGAAGGCCTCGAAGATAGATGTTGTGAATGCCCTGAGTGTGATAGCTTCTCCCTAGCCACCATCGGGGTACCCACGATATGCGTACACAGCCTCTGGAGCCGGGAGGTTAGAGCAATATACCATACGCCTAGAGACACACCGGGCACAGCTGATCTTAATGCAGCGGCTAAAGCCGTAGATGTGGTTGTTAGAAGCGTGACTAGAGGCCCCTCCTGGGGTTACCTGGAACAACTACTACTAAGAACACTAGGGGAGGGCCCCCTCGGTGCAAGAAGAGCTCTCCACACCCTGTACGGTTTAGCACGTAGGGTTGGATGGGGTAGCTTGTATAGAAGCCTTGCTAGGATAGCCTTAAAACCAGTACACTACGGCTCCTACAGGCTGGATGAGGCGGAGCTAGAAGCACTATGGTTCCCCGAGGTTGAGGTGTATAAGAGGCTACAAAAGGACATGGACTATGGGAGAGCACCACACCAAGTCTGGATTGCTGGTGAAGAGAGGATACTCTACGTGATAAAAGGGCCTGGAGGGAGAGCGGTGTCGAGAAACGAGCTAGCTCAACAGTTTAGAGCTAGCATGGACAAGCTATGGGATCAAATAGTAGAGGTTCAAAGAGAGCTCCTAAGGTGAACGTAATCCCCACGAGACCGGTAGCGGGCTTCAAGGAACCTCCATGGTAATTGGAGGAAAGTTGATAGGTTATTCCTAGACCAGGCTGGGCATCACACGACCTCTATGGGATCTGATAAGATGCTAGTGTAGTAGATATGTTTGGAGGGTCTCCGGTTGTGGGTAAGGCTCGGCTGAGGAGGCTTGAGGAGCGCGAGCTCAGGGTTTTAGAGGGGTTTGCTTCAAGTCTCGGCTTAAAGCTGAGTGATATAGCCTCCAACCCCATGGCACTACAGGTTCCTAGATCTAGGTACGTTGACGTCTTCGACGTACCCGAGCACCTGGTAGAGCTTTTAGAACAGCTAGATAGCCATTATGCTGCTGGCATGTACCTAGGCTACCTGGAGGGTGATAGGTTCAAGCCAGGCCTCCCCCTAGCTAGGAAGCTTTCAAGGCTATGTGGTGTGAGGCTATGCTGTATAGTGCTTAGCGAGGAGGGGGAGAAGAGGTTCCTCTACGGGAGGATTGTATGGGAGAGTAATGTTGTCAACTGGTGTGATGGGCTATCAGTTGTCGTGAACACTCTAGGCGAACCTCTAGGGTGGGGTCTGGGGGTGAGTGAGGAGGGGAGGAGGTTTGTGAAGCCCGTATGGGATCTCGGATGGTACCTCCGGAGGGGTGGTTAGCTGGTTTAACTGTCGTTGAGTGCTACCCCCTCACCTAAGGTAGGGTGAGAGTCTGAGTAGTATGCTCTCCAGCTGATCTAACGTGGTGTTCCTCGATAGCCTAGCTACAGCTATGTTCTCGTGGCCCCCCTTATCCTCTATCAACCCTAGTGAGTGTAGTATCTCTACCAGCCTGCCAGCCTCCCCCCTCGAGGATCTTATCACGATTAATATGGTTCCATCAGATCTATCCGTTAACAGTACCACTGGCTCTCCCACAATCTTATGTATGGCTGAGGCTAGGGCTGATGCACCCCTACTACCCCATCTACCCCTCGCATCCACAAGCCTAACGTAGCCCACCCTCTTAGCTGACATTGATAGGCTCATTGCAACCTCTCTTAGCTCCTCATCAGCCTCCTTTGACGCCTTTAAACTTGCATCTATTAAGCCTGGAATCTCCCTCCCTAACTGCAATTCTATGTCATCGAATGGTATGGGGTCCGCTAGCCATCTAACATACCTACACCACACATCCGGATCCTTGGTTCTGTTAAGGTGTTTCGATATAGCTGCCACTATCCCAACAATCTTATCATTAGCTTGAGCTGAACCCCTACCACCCTCTATTACCGAGACGGCTTCAACGAATAGCTTAAGCCTAGGTGTAATCCTGATACCATGCTTCTCCAAGAAGTTCCTAACTATAACCGATGTTGGGAGGTTCCCGGTGACCACTAGGCCGTTATAAGTTCTCTCCATGTACCCTGCGCTTTCAACAGTACTCTTATGGTGGTCGAAGTAGTAGAGTTTAAACCTGCAACCACTTCTAAACATGGAGTTTAAACCGCTATCGACATCCTCTGTAAACGGTATATCGACTACCAGTACGTGATCCCAACACCTACCCTGAACCTTATCCTTAAACCCCCTAGGGCCTGAGGGGATTAGGTTTACGGGGATCCTCGACCTAACAGGGAACACGCCAAGCCTCTCCTGGACGTAGACTAGCTGTGCAGAAGCTATAACACCATCGGCATCCCAATCAGCTATGATCACAACGTTGGTCAACATACTCCACCAAGCTGGTTGACAGCTATACGATACCTGTGCTATACTAGATTTCCGAAGCCTTAAAAGCTATTCACATTATTCAAGTAAAGTCTAACACTTAAACCCCGCAAAGAACGTGTAACCCATGGTGTTACCGTGATACCTTTAAACCAGTAGCCATGCTAACCAGCACCCCCGGACACCCTTAATGTAACATTGTATACAGCTTGGGAGGGGCTGTACTCTAGCACGCTCCTACAGTAGACGACCTCCACTCTCCTACAACAGGAGCCCACCCTCTCTAGGACCTCCTCCTCAGCCTCCCTACAGTTGATCGTCTTGGTGTAGTAGTGGATTATAGTGTCTCGGCCTGCTAGCCTGCAAGCTTCACCTATGTAGTATTTCGAGGCGGTAGGGTGGTTCATTATAATCCTTGCGAAGACGGGTTTAAGGATCCTGGGTAGTAGGGCTGCATCGGCTCTCAACACTGTAACCTCGCCCTTCAGCCTCCTCCTATTCTCAACAACGTTCAAGGCGGCTAGAGAGGCGGCTACAGGGTTTAGATCTACTGCTACCACCCTCGCACGCCTAAGGCTTGCTATGTGAATGCTAAACCCCCCGACTCCGGAGAACATGTCTAACACCATCTCACCATCAACAGACTCCTCTGCAACCCTCCTATGCTCTGTTGCAAGCCTGGGGTTGAAGTAAACCCTAGCTATGTCAACGTGGAATGAGAGGCCGTACTCTCTGTGAACAGTCCTAGTCCTATCCTCGCCAGCAAGGTGTAGGAGTCTCTGAACCCTGAGCTCCCCGAAGGTATCCCATTTCAGGAAAGCAGCTTTAATCCTAGGCTGCTCGCCCATCAAGTGGAGGGCAGCCCTCCTATAGACATCAACATCCGGCACCTCAGACCTCCAGTTGAAGACGGCAATATCGCCTATAACACTATAGCTGCTCAAACCCTCGAAAACCACACCTAAACCCCTAGGCTTAGAGGGCCTAGGCTCGAGATCAAGCTCTAAAACCTCGAAGCCCACCAAACCGCTCAAGGAGCTTGAAGCAACCTCCACATCCCTAACAGGTATGCATATGAAATCACCGAGCCTACCAAACCTAAACCTATCATCGAGAACACCAGCCCTGGATAGAATGGATAGGGCTCTCTCAACATCAACCTTGTAAACCTTAACACAGGGGACAGGCAAAAGGGTAACCCCCTAGATCCCTATACTATTACCTTTGAGTTATTAAAGTAGGTATGCTATCAACCCCCCACATGCCATCCCATCGTCTGGTTAACAAAGGGTATGAGCTCGGGGTAACGGTGGAAGAAATATGTGAAGGCTGGTTCCAGCCTAAGATCTCCTCAGTAAGAGGCGGGATACAACTAGTGCTATGAGTAACCCTGCTATGAAGGCGGCTATCGTGACATCAGCTCTAAGAGCCTCCTCTTTAACTGTCTCAAAGCTGGTTACCGTGGATGTTAACGTCTGGACCTCTCTCACGGTCTCCCTGACTGTTGTAACCTCTGTTTTAGTCTCCGTCACTCTCAGGGTTTCCCTTAAGACCTCTCTTACGGTTGTGGTGAGATACTGTGTTGTCGTGACGGTTTGCGTTATCGTTCTCTCGATTGTTTGAGTCAGCGTTCTAACCTCGGTTCTAACCTCGGTGGTCGTCGTAGTGGTGGTTTGAGTCAAGGTTGTCGTTATTAGCTTGACTATGGTGGTTGTAGCTGTCGTCGTAACTGTTGTAGTCTGTGTTACCGTTGTTGTAAGGGTTACTGTTACAGTCTCCGTTACCGTAACCGTGGGGGGCACTGGTGTTGGTGGCGGAGGTGGTGGAGGCTGTAGTCTCACAACGTATAACACCCACTGCGAATCCCCAGGCTCCCCGTCATCCCCAGCTATGTACGCTACATCGCCTACCAATAGGATCCCGAAGGCGTATGAGTCGTAGGCTTCCTCATTCAGATGCCTTTTAACCAGCATGTTTAGATCACTATCTAGCACGTAGATTGTGCTCCTCGCGTAGCCACCATACTCCTCCCAGCCTATAACCACAAGGTACCCCTGCATGTAGGCAATATCTTCCATAAAAGTATTATCAAACCTCGCTACCTTCAATATCGAGCCGTCGCTACCAAGCTTAACAACAGCACTCCCCATGGGCAGTGTTAGTCCAACGATGTAAGCGTTACCTTCACCATCAAAGGTTATGGATGAAGCGGAGCCCTCAACATCCAATGTGAGGCTTTTAACGGAGCTCATATCACGTGGATCCACTATGTCTATAA